>JBHLNL010000102.1:0-12497 GCA_048941605.1 Promethearchaeota archaeon
TTCTAACACCTTTTTTCTTAATTCTATTTATAATAATATTTATATAAAATCAAATTTATATGAAAAATGAGTGAATACAACAATATGACTAAACCTCGTAAAAAGTTCAAATATAAGCCACTTTCCCTAAAAGATATAATCCGGGAAATGAAACAGAATATTGATTTAATGATAGATTTAGCTTATAGTGCAATCAAATTTGGAAGTAAAGAACTTGCTGATGAAGCTTATAAAATGGAACAAAGAATTCATGAACTTACATTTTTACTTAATTTCCAAATTATTCAAGCACATCCAATAGGATTGGATGGCGCGAAAAAATTGGAACCTATTGTAGTAATGGGATATGCTATCGATAAAATATCTGATGCTTTATCAGATATTGCTAGAGTAGTATATATCAATAGTGACATCTCCTATTTTATTCCAATTTTTAGTGATATTAGTTATGTACCTGAACCAATAGTTAAAATTGTTGTTAATAAAGGCTGTGAATTTATTGGGCAATTTAGAAGGAATATTCATTTTAGATCTAAACATGGAGTCGATTTAATAGCAATTCGTAGGGGGGATAAATGGCTTTTTAATAGGGACGAAAAAGTGTTTTTAGATGACATTTTAATCGTGAAAGGAGAGATCCATCCTATAATAGAATTAAAAAATTTAAGTAAAGATTTGGAACCTTTTTCATTCGATATAGAAAAACAAGAGAAAGAGCAACTTATTGATCTTGAAAATCCAGAAATTTGTGAAAAAATTGAAGAAATCCAGAGGAACTACGTTCTAATAACAGATATTTCAGAGACTATGATTGAATTAGCATTAGCATCGCTTTTCTTTAATAATGAAGAACTTGCGGAAGATGTTCTCGAAATGGAAGAACTCACAGATGGTTTAAATATTGCATTAGAAAAAGATCTTTTAGACTTTGCTAAATTGGTCGAAACTCCTAGAGATCTCACAGGAATAATGAGAATTGTGTTTAGTTGTGAATTAATATCTGATGCTGCCGCTCATATTGCTGAAAATATTCTTAAAGGTTTTGAACCACACAGAATTCTACAACAAGCTATTCGAGAAACCTCTGAAATTGTAGTAAGAGAAACATTATCAGAAGATTCATATTTCAAAGGTAAAACATATAATCAATTACAAGATAAACGTTATAAAAGAGGCTTTCATATTATTGCTTTGAAAAGAGAAGATAAATGGATTTATCGATTTAAGCCTGATTTTATTTTTGAAGAGAGAGATCTTCTTATTGGATTAGGACCGGTCGAGACTGTTATGCAGTGGCGGAGATGTGTAAATCCTGAAAAATATAAGGAAGGATAAATTAATTTCCAGATAAAAATACCCTTGTATTAATTTTTTTTTATTAGAAAATTAAATAAAATAGTGTATATTGAGTGATATTTATGCATGAATATATTGAAGTAAAACCTATTTCTGAGAAAAAAGGGAGAGGAGCATTTGCAAAAAAATCAATTAAAAAAGATACTGTTGTAGATGTTGCTTATGTGGTTCCTATCCCTAATAAGGAATACAAGAAAATTTATAAAACAATTTTGTATAATTATTGTTACATCTGGGAAGATCCAGAGCATATGCCTGCATTTAGAAACGCAATTACTCTTAGTGTGAGTCAATTTATCAATCATTCTTATGAGCCTAACTTAAAATATCTTTATGATTATGAAAATAAAGCAATAGAATTTTCTGCTATAAGAGACATTAGTGAAGGAGAAGAATTGACAGTGAATTATAATGGACTCGTTGATGATCAAAGTCCAATGTGGTTTGAAGTAGAATAATTGATTCCCCTCTTAATATAGATTTAGTAGATGCAAATTCATCCTTGTTCTTTGGAATCACCAAAACATATTAATTTAAATATTTAACAACATAATCTAATAATTATTCTCTAGGTGAATTCCACGAATAATCTATTAGAAGTTAAATTTATATCAGAAAAAAAAGGGAGAGGTGTTTTTGCAACAAAGGATATACCAAAAGGAGAGAAGATAGATTTTGCTCCCATTGTTCTTATTTCTAATAATGATTGGGATTTAATTGCAAATACCGTTCTATCTAATTACTCTTTTGAATGGGATGATCCTAAGTGTAAAGGAGAATATGAAGTTGCAATCCCATTAAGTATTAGTCAATTCATGAATCATTCTTACAAACCTAATGTTAAATATTGGTATGATCATAAAAACAAGCTAATTGAATATGTTACGATTCGAAATATTTCTAAAGGAGAGGAAATTACTGTAAATTATAATGGAAGACCTTCAGATAAATCTCCCGTATGGTTTGAAGTAGAATAGTTCAATTCTTTCTCAAAGATTTAAGTATTTTTAAATTCATTATATCTTCTTTCATATCTTTGCCTTTAGGAGTCTCTAAAATCCCAGGCATATCCTTAAATCTTTCATCATTGATAAAGAATCCAAAAGGTTCTTTTCCAATTTTTCCCTGTCCTATATGAGTGTGTCTATCCACTCTTGATCCACATTCCTTATCGGTATCGTTTAAGTGAAAAGCAAATAGATACTTTAAGCCTATAATATCATCAAATTCATTCCACATCTCATCATATCCTTTCCTATTTATAAAATTATAACCTGCTGCAAATGAATGAGCTGTATCAAAACATATTCCTATCCTATCCTTTTTTTGTATTTTATCTATTATAGTTTTAAAATGATGGAATTTATTCCCTAAACCCTTACCTTGCCCTGCAGTAGTTTCAAGTAATATTATAGCTTTGGATGATTTTGTGGCTTCCATCAACTTATTTAATTGTTCAGCAATTTGATTAAATGCTTCTAATTTAGTGATTTCTTCTTTATCACTAACTGGGATAACTCCTGGATGCATATTTTCATATTCAATGTTTAATTGGTCTACTTTAGTAAGCTCATCGAGCATAGCATCATATGATTTTTTTAATTTCTCCTTATCTAAACTTGCGAGATTTACCAAATAACTATTATGAGAAATGACAGGCCAGATCTCATTTTTCAATTCTTCCTTTTTCTTTATAAAATCATCAATTTCTTCCTGTTTTAATGATCCAGAGCTCCAACCACGTACATTTCTAACAAAAACTTGTATTGCTTCACAACCCAATTCTTTACCACTTTCAAAAGCCATGTATTTCCCTCCAGAAACGCTCATATGTGCGCCAATTCTCATTAAAATCTCCTAATAAACAATGTTTTTTTGACTAGTATATGTTATATACTATATTTTCTTTTTTAATGATTAATATTATTCGACTAATCCAATTTTAATATATTAAAAAAAAAATTCTTGTTTTACATTTGATTATGAGTGAATTATATCAACTTAAACAAATTCAAGAAGATCAAGTTGATGCAGCAAGTAAGGTAGCTGCTCGTGCGATGCAAGATGATCCCATATTCGTTAAATTTTATCCTGATCATGTAGAAAGAGCTCATAAAAATTTTATTAGGTGTAAAAATATGATTTTAGTAGGGATTTTATCAGGAGAAGTCTATATAACATCAAATAACATTGAAGGCATTTCTGTTTGGAATCCTCATGAAATAAAAGATTGGACAATAGGGAAACAGTCTAAAGAGATTCTCAGAGAATCAAGAAAGGTCAGAAGAGAGATATATTCAGATCGTGAGTATGCAATTAGAACTAGCACCTCTATGCAAATTTTTAATTCGCTTAAAGATGAGTATGCAAACTTTCCTCATTGGTATTTAACTTTTATTGGAGTAGATCCAGTACATCAAGGAAAAGGATATGCTAGTATGCTAATAAGAGCAAAACTTAATGAAATTGATAAGCAAAATCTACCGTGTTACTTAAATACACAAAATAAAGAAAATCTGCCCTTATATGAACACTTCGGATTCAAACTTGTCGGTAAAAGACAGATTCCGAATTCTAATAATTATTATTATGGAATGCTTCGAAAAAAGAAATACTAGCACTAAAAATTATGGTCATTTAATCTTTTCCAAAAATTTTCTAATTTTGTCTTTTCAAAAGTATACTTCAAACTTATTGGTTCAGACGGTTCTTCTCTGAAAAAAGCAGGCAAATCATTCATTTTCTGAGTAATTCCTGCATTCTCGTTAAATTCAAGCTCATTTCTTATGATATCTATGCCAATATTTACGATATCCTCTCTAGTTAGAGTTAGATCATACATAGCATTAATTGCTTCTGCTAATATCTGCATATTCTCATAACTTGGCCCAATAAAATAACAACATCCCATAGAATCCATTACTGCTGTGTAAACTTGCAATTCGAAAGATAATTCAAGCTTATTTTCATTTTGAGTTAATTCTCCATAGTCTTTATGCTGACTTGGAAGCCTCCCAGCGATAGCTGCTCCAGCAGTATGATCTGCTCCCATCGGTGAAGTAGCATAGGTAACACCCATTGCTTTAAAAACTCTACTATCATAAGCTGAAATTCCTTGTCCTTTTACTTGAGGTATTCGTCTCGCATTAAGCGCTTCTCCTATATTTAATACTCCATTTCCATATAGTTGTCCCTCTTTTGTATTATACCTTATTTCAATGTCTAAGATTTCGAACACTTTTTCAGCATTACCCCACTGAATTTTTTCACAATCCATAGCCACTCCTACAGTTCCTCCAAATTCAATAGTATCCACTCCTAAATCATCACATAGGTGATCAATCTTAGCAATACTATCTAAATCATCAATCATCAAATTACTGCCATTTAAAGCCATTGTTTCATATTCTAAACTGGAAGTAATATGATTTCCTTGCTTATCAACAACTAAATTTGAACATTTGATTACACATGTTGGAGAACAAGCCAATCTCTTTTTCCCTCCTCTCTCAACTACAAGTTCATGAAGCTTCTCTCCTGAAATTTTTTCAATTTTATCATAAGATCCCATTCGGAAATTTTTAGTTGGAATTCCACCATACCCACTCATAGCTGACATCATCATAGGTGTGCCAAATATAGAGAATTTTTCTTTAGTTTGCACTAAAGTTTTTGCAAAAGGAGTAGATACTTCTCTGAATTTTTTTATATCATGCATTTCTACTTTTGAAGTTTTCGGGGGGATAATTATTATAGCTTTAATTTTTTTAGAACCCATTACAGCTCCTAATCCACCTCTAGCAGCATGTCTACTTGGATACCCTTCCAAATCATTTGCCCCCACAGTTGCTGATTTCATTAAATATTCTCCCGCAGGGCCAATAGAGTAAATACCAATATTTTCTCCATATTCTTCTTTTAATTTAGAATGGAGATCGTAATTCCCTAAACTTTTAAATTGTTCTGCTGGTAAAATCTTGACTCCTTCCTCTTCAATAAGGATAAGTTTTAATGTTGAAGATATGTCTTCTAATATTATAGCTCTAATACCATGTCTAGCTAACATCATGGCAGGTCTTCCACCTACATTTGCTTCTTTTATCCCTTTAGTTAAGGGACTTTTGGCTCCTACTGATGTACGAGCAGAACAAGGAAATGGACTGCCAGCAAGAACACCATTAGCAAGAATTAACTTATTTTCACTTCCTAGCGGATCGCATAATGGAGGGATTTCATCATGAATAATCTGAGAACTAAGACCTCTAGCTCCAAGAAGGAAAAATTTTGAACTTGAAATTATTTCTTCAAATCGAATTTCTTCATTTTTTACATTTATTCTAACGATTTTCATAGTTTAACAATAATAGTTGAAAATTTATTATTTTTTTTATTATTTCATTTACTTTTTTGGAATACCATCTGAACATGAAACTCCTACTTGGCATAAACCACAAGCATAAATATCTATTCCATAAGTTTGATTAATAAAGGGAGTTGTATTTGTCAGATGTTGTGCACAAATCGTTTTATTATGTCGATTCTTGAAGGATATCGCATTTACAGGACATCTAGAAATACAAACACCGCACTTAATGCAAAATTCATAAGGATCTGAGGGGCGATTATGAACATCAGTCGGAAGTTTTAAATCAATTATAAAACTACCACACCTCATTGCTTTTCCTCTTGCGTTGATAAAACCATCAGATAACCCAAATGAGCCCAAACCTGCTGCAAAACAATTATGCCTATGAGACCAGTTAGATGCCCAAATTTCTTTATTGACTTTAAATATTCTCTTATCAAGAGTAGGAGCAAAAGCAATGATTTCAAATTTTTTTAATTCTTCAATTAAGTATTCTTGAATATTTCTGTTCGTTTGTTCTCCAAAGAGCCTTGTATGAGCCCATCTTTCAGAGGGCATTATTTTAGAATAATTAAAATTCTCTATCTTAGTTTCTTGATTAATAGGCAAAATATAAGCTACTATACTAAGATTTTCATCACTGAATTTAAGGTTATTTTTATTACAGTACCATTCATAAGCTTCAGAAGGGGTTAAATGAAACTCACCAATTATTTTTTTGTATTTAGTATATATAGCATCATTTCCATCAACGATCCCTACGAGTACATCTGGTTTGTAAATAAGTGACCCATCAAGCTTTTTCATTCTATTACTGATATTATTCTCAAGGAATCCATTAATCTTATTGATAAACCATTCCTTATTTACAACCATGCTTCTAAATACATAAATATTGTATTAATTTTTAAAATAATTCTTAATTTTTTTTAATCTCAGAGAATTATTATTTTAAAAAATATACATAACTAAACAAATTTAATCATAATTTAATTGTAATATAATATGGATGATATCGATCTCAAAATTATTCTACTTTTAATGAATAATTCAAGATTAGCATATAGAGAGATCTCAGATCATCTAGGATTATCTGTTAATGCTGTTTATAAAAGAGTGCAGACACTTATAGATATAAGAGCTATAGAAAAATTTACGGCAAGATTGAAGCCTTATGCTATCAATGCTATTTATACATTCATTTTTGGTCAAAGTAATGCTCAAGATATTGATAAAGCAATAACAGAATTAGGAAAACACGATAACACATGGCAGATAATATTATCAAGTAGAAATTATGTATATATTGGCTCTATGGTAGAAGATATACATCAATTAGATGAATATACTTCTTTTGTTTCTCAAACAATTGAGTTTCAATCTCCAAAAATTGGGCTTCTATCAGGTGTGCAATATACCGCTCCAATCCCCTATATTGTTCCTAAGTCAAGATCGATGAATTATGATAAATTAGATTTGGAAATTATCAGATCATTGCATAAAGATTCACGAAAACCCATATCAGAAATAGCTGATGATGTGAATAGTACATCAAATACAGTTCGTCGTCGCTTAGATAGGATGATTGAAGAAGGAATAATTGAATTATCTATAAATTTTAATCCTGAAGAAACAAATGATATCTTTGCTTTATTTCAAATAACTGTAAATCCTTCGGTGGATAAAAACCAATTTGCTCAATTTTTAAATGAAAAGTATCATCCTAACCTCTTTTATTGTTGGACATTTAGTAATCTGCCAAATTTAATTATATGTTGGGTTTGGGCTAACACTAATAAGGAATTAACAGATTTAGTTGAAAATATAAAAAAAGAGAATATTGATTCAATTATTTTTGATATCATGTATAAGGTATTTTATTTTGATACTTGGAAAGAACAAATTTTATATAAATAAAAAAAATTGATTTGTTTTTAGAGATAATATCTTAGATAACACATAGAATTAACCAGATTGCCACTCTTACAAAATGTACGATATATGTACTAATACCAACAAACGATACAATTTTCTTTGTATTTTTTTTTTTATGTATTCTCACTTGGTTTTCTTTTTTTATCCAAAATATTAATCCTGCTATCCCTGAAATCCCAGCTGTTCCTGATAATCCAATTTCTAATGAGAGGAGAATCCAAGAGAAAATTGGATTAATTGTACCAAAACAATCCCCACCTGTACATGCAAGAAATATTGCTCGAATAAAGAAAAATATTGGGCCACCTCCTAAAAGAATCCACTTCACCCGATTCAAATATGTTTTTAAAGTTGACTTTTTGATATTTTGAATAACTTGGTGATCAAAATTTTGAGTGTTGCTATGATTGATTTTATCTGAGATTTTTAGTCCAATTTGCTCCATAGTGTCTAAAGTGGTTTCTTGTAAAGGCCCTTCTTTATCAAGAACTATCCCAGTAATAGCGGAATTGATAATTTTCACTTTTATTTTTTTTAAGTACTTTGTAATCCGCTTAGCTGCAGAGCCAGCTAATCTAAAGTCTCCTTTTGTCTCAAAAGCAAATCCATATTTATCAACCATTTTGAGATGTTTAATCCTGTTTAAAAACGATTTCATCTGCTTCGAAGCTCCATGAAAGTGTGTTGGACCTCCAATTCCAATTATATCATAGCTTTTTAATCTTGTTATATCAAAATCTTGTATGGAAATACTATCAACATAAAGTCCTCCAGCTTCTAATCCTCGGGTCAATGACATTGCAACTTTTTTTGTATTTCCATATACAGAATCATATAGAATTATTACTTTTTTCATAGTTTTCCCTCCATCTTTAATATTTGGAGCATTTCATAATTTTTCCTGTAAAAGACTTTAGTGAAAAATCCATGTTCACGTTTACAAAAAGGCAAACCATTTGAATTTGAATGATATTTTTTGCATTCTTCACAATTTCCATGATTCGAACATCCTGTTTTAGGACATGGGCAATTAAAATTAATCAATATCACTTCATTTTTTTTAATTTATTGAAGGAATGCAACTAGATATAAATTAAAGTTCAAATGAGAGCGAATATATTAACCATATTTATTATCGGATTTAGTAAAATTTTCAACTAAAAGGTTGATAAATCAATTATCAAATCTTTAATTTTTTTACTTTTTAGTTGAAAATCTTCTTCTTTCCATACTTTATTATTGTTAATTTGTTCAATTTTCCGTGTACAAGGAATTATATGAGGAGAATGGAGTCTTTTAAATTATCTTAAAATTAAATGATGTGAAAATTAATGGAAATAAATAAAAACTCAGTAAAAAATGCATTGAGAAAGATAATAAAGTCATTCCTCTTTTTATCCTATGCAATTTTCGTAGGATCATTAATAATCGGTGGATTTGTTTCAGGAATTATAACTTTAATGCCGGATGAGGCAAGTAAACCATGTTATCTAGGATACTACGCACATTGCTCATTTACACCCTTCAGTACATTGATTTTATTTGCAATGACTATAATTGGCACAATCTTACTTTTAAAACTTATAAAATATATTAAAAGACAATATAATATGTTTTTAAAAACCAAATTACCTGTGAAATCTTTAATAAACAGATGAAAATAAAAAATTGATAATTATCCTTTTTTTCTTTAAACTTAGATCTATAATTTTAATTCTTCTGTAGTAAGATGCGAATTATTATTAATCATTAAGATATTTTATTTATGATTACTTCTCGATTGAAATTACACCTTATTAATGCTTTAAATGCGTTGATTTTTAGATAGAACATTATTCAAGATATAAATGACACCTATTTCTGAAGAAAATCTTTATTATATTAACTAACATAATTGTTTATATCAAAAAAAAACCAAATTATAGGGTTAGTATATTGAAAAGATCTTTTTTAAAAACAATCTTCACTTTGAATATGACTTTTTTAACTTATTTACTCATTTTTTTATCTTTTTTCGCGTTGAATTCTTATGCTGCAGTAACTATTAATATTTTCTCTGATAATTTCGAGCATGGAACTTCAAAATGGGAATCAGCAACAGGCTTATGGCACTTAACTACAAACTCATCTAAGTCTCCCACACATTCTATGTGGTTTGCAAATGAATCAACAGGAAATTATGATATGGGTGATGTAAATGGAAGTTTAACTTCTATCTCAATTGATTTATCAAAAGCGCAAAATGCATCTTTAGAATTATATCATTGGAAAGAGACAGAAGAAATGAATCCTTTTGACCAGACAGTTATATTGATATCAAATGACAGCACTATCTGGCATATGTTATATTTAAATTATAGTAATGTTCTAACGTGGGAAAAATTAAGTTTTAATATTTCAGCTTACTGTGGGAATTCCACAGTTCAAATTAGATTTATGTTCGATACAGTTGATGGTAATTTAAATGACTATATAGGGTGGTTCATTGATGATGTTGTTATTAAAGGATTGGTAGAACTTGAACAGACCATAATCCCTAGTTATCCCATAATAGGAATAGTTCTTACTATAACTCTTATATCCTTAGTAATGATAAATAAATCGAAAAAAAAAATAAACCTTTAAAATTTTTTTTATTTAATCTTTTTAACTCTACCATAATTGCTATCTACTTTTCTTTTTTCTTGAAGAGATGCTTTTCTCTTAGCGATAACTTGATATAATTCTGTAAAATTTTCAGGTGTTATAGATTCAATTGACTTTTTTATTAATTTATGAGCATTCTCAGGACAAGCTGGGAATCAAACACCGCATTCTATGCAATAATCAAGATCAACCTCACTAATTCCATCTTCGTTGATCGTATTAGCATCCATATGGCAACTAGTAATGCAATCAGTGCAACCTGAACATAAACCATTGTGAATTTCTACAAAAAAATTTGAATTAACATTTACACGGATTTGTTCACTAAATTTTTTAAAAATTGGGAAAATATGCCCATCTCTGTTCATTATAATAGAAAAAAATTCAGAAAATTTCACATTCTATAAATAGATTTAAATATCCAACTTTCGTATATAAGCATATCACGTATATTAAGATATTATTAAAATTTTAATAATTGTGATGCGATTTAATTAGCGCTTTTTTAATAATTTATTTCAGTGTTTAATCATGAATGAACAGTATCGTTCTCGTCTTGTAAATAATAAGATCGATGAAAACAATATCCCTCAGAATAGTTGTTGCGATAATCCTTTTATAGAGGCTCGGGATGGTAACAAAGTTTGCTTAAACTGTGGGATAATTTCTGAGAGAACATTTGTTGGAAACGAAAGACGGGCATATACAATTGAGGAGATTCAGAGCCGCCGTAGGACTGAACCGCGATGGAGAGACTTTGGACCACGGACAATGTTGCCCACGACAAAGACAGATAGCAAAGGTAAAAGTATTGGCGCTAAGGAGCAAGCTCTTTTTTCTCGTCTATCGAAAATCCAAAATTCATTAATATCAAGTATCGAAAGAAATTTTTGGGAAGCGAAACCAAAATTAAAAATGCTTACCTCAAAACTCAATGTACCTGAATATATAGCTGAGACAGCCTGGAAGATTTATAGTTTAGTAGCAAAAAAGAAATTGACTATGGGAAGATCAATCAATGGTTTTATTTCAGGTTCTCTATATGCTGCTATAAGAGTTCATGACTTTCCACGTCTATTAGATGAAGTTTGTGAAGCTTCATTAACACCAAGAAGAACTGTCCACAGAAGTTTAGCGATGATCATTCGTGAAGTATTACCCGAGCTTAATTTGCGATATCAACCAATTACAGCTGAAAGCTTAGTATTTCGATTTGGTAATGAGTTAGATTTGCCAATTAAGATCCAAAAGAATGCTATCAATATGTTAAAATGTGCCTCAAAAAACGGGTTAAAGCGCACTGGTAAAGATCCAAAAGGTTTAGCTGCTGCATGTATTTATATTGCTGCTAAGGATGGTTCAATCCGTAAAACACAATCGAAGGTTGCAGATGTAGCTAAAATTACTGAAGTTACTTTAAGAAGTCGCGCTAAACAAATAAAAAGCAAACTAATTTAAATAAATTTTTTCTCTTTTTGAATTTTTTAATATTCTTTTTTAGCTAAAACAATTTTATAAAAAATGAAAGAAATGGAATTTATTTATGATTTCTTTTCTTGCTCTTGTAATAATGTGTATTTAATTCCAATTGCCGTAACAGTTAATCCTGCTAAGAGATAAAAGGTGTTTACTGAAAGATAATAAATCCAAAAGATTGCTGGCATAATTCCTGTAGTTAAGGGATCATAAAGTGCAGATTGAAATGAGATTGTAGTAATCCCTGTTGAAATATTGGTTTTTCCTAAATTTACTAAGAAATCCATTTTTACAAAACCACCCATTACAATTATCATGCCAATAATAACTATGAGTTTAGCTAAGGGTATACTCTCAATATTTTTATTATTAGATATTTTAAACATGAAGATCCCTACAATTAAAAAACAAATAATCGAGATATTCACAAATAGCCATAAAAATGTTCCGGAGAGTGGAAATATTGATGAGGAATACACAAATTCTGATAATAATATTGAAATTCCATCAAGAGTAAATGGAGTTAAATTAAGTAGAATAATATAAGCAATTTCAATTAAAGGAACAATTATGAATATAGAACCCATGATTTCAAGAAATTTTAGAACTTTTTCGTATTTCATATTTAACACACTTAATTATTTTAAAAAAGCAAGAAAATTTTTTATGCAATTATACTTATTATTGTTTTTGAAATTAATAAAAATTTTTAATATTA
>JBHLNL010000103.1:0-12496 GCA_048941605.1 Promethearchaeota archaeon
AAAGCGTAATTCCTTAGCATTTAAAATAATCTTATATATAATGATCTCTTGTGTTTCCTTTGCAATAGTAATGATTATTGGAGTAGGATATTTGAATAATGAGTTTATATCAATGTTGATCATAACAGTTCCAATTGTTTTCTATCTTACTTATGTACTGTATTATGCTATAAAAATTGTTCGACGACAAGAAAATACTATTAAGGAAATTCTTGATTCAAGTACTGAAGCATCAGTAAACGTAGCTAATATAGCTACAGAATTAGCAGCAAGTTCAAATGAAGTAAATGCTTCTGCTGAAGAAATTTCTAGTTCAACACAAGAAGTTGCCGAATTAAGCAAGATATCTATGGAATCTTCAAATGAAATTACAAAAATTATGAATCTAATCACTAATTTATCAGAACAAACAAATTTGTTAGCGCTTAACGCAAGTATTGAAGCGGGAAGAGCTGGTGAACATGGTAGAGGATTTGCTGTTGTAGCTGATGAAGTAAGAAAGCTAGCAGAAGAATCAAAAAGAGCTATCTCTGAGACATTTATAAGTGTACAAAAAATTGTGAATAATATAAACCAAACATTCGTATCGATGGAAGGAATTAGCGCATCTACAGAAGAACAATCATCATCAATGGAAGAAATCACTTCAACAGCAAACAAGCTAGGAAATCTTGCAGAAGAATTAAAAGAAAATTTAATAAAAAGTACTCAGAGATTTTCATAACTATTCAGTACGAGAAATTAGAAAATCAACGAGTTTTCCATAATTCTTAACATTATCATAACTTTTTGGAGCTTTTTCCTTAAAATATTCGTTGAAAGCCTCCCAATTTACTTTCTTATCTGCGGGTGCTTCCACTAAAACTCTTTTTACTTCTTGAAAATCATATGCAAAGATTAAACCATTATCAATTCTATTAGCACTATCAGATAAGAGAAAAAGATAATAATCATTTAAGTCCCATGGATTTAAAACATGTTCTGGTTTATTACCATCTCCAGCTTTCTTTCCTCTTAAGGCACGAGTATCTACTTGAGTTGGTAATACCATATTAAAAGTTATATTCTCTTTTTTATATTCTAAAGCCATAGCCTTTTGCATTCCAACGACGGCATATTTACTCGCAACATATGCAGTAAATTTTGGTGGGGCATGTGGGTATGCTTCACTACCGGTGATTATAAACCTTGCTTTATCCTTTTTATCATCTTTCTTCAAATGTGGGTAGGCAGCTTTAAATGTATAGAACACACCCAACACATTAGTATCTAAAATTTCAGAAAATTTCTCGTTGATAAATTCATGGGTAGTCCACATCCGAGAATAACCCGCATTTGCAACTACGCCATTAATTAAACCAAGTTCCTCATGAAATGCCATAAAAGCTTCCATGATTTCTTGAAATTTTGTGATATCAGCGGGTTTGACAATTACTTTTACACCAACTTTTAGATCTTCAATTTCCTTCTTTGTTTCATTCAATTCTTCAAAAGTTCTGGCAGTTAATCCTATGTTTGCTCCTTCCTTCGCGCACGCAATTGCTATAGCTTTACCAATACCTCGACCTGACCCCGTTATAACTATATTTTTTCCTTTTAATAACATAATTTCATTTAATTATTTGATTTTAAATATTAATATAATTAAAAAGCAATAACAATTTTAAATTTTAAGAGTTGGATATATAAATTAAAGCATATTCCTCATAAAATAACTATTTTGAAGATTTTAACTAATTTACACTGCTTTATATGCTTCTTTGATTGCAGAACATCCGCCACATCTGACACATCCTGCTTTATTTTTTAAAGGATTAACACCATACTCTTTCATTAATATAGCACTTTCTCTATATATTTCTATTAAATCGTTAAATTTTGTAATAGGTAAATCTGGTATCCCAGGAACAGATCTAACTGGCGTTATATATGGTATAACTCCTAATGAAGTAAGTTTTTCTACATCCTTTAAAAATTCAGACTTAGATTCTCCAAACCCTGTTAAAATATAGCTACTAACTTGGTTTTTACCAAAAATATCTAGTGCATGCTTCCAATTTCTCTCAAATGTATTATAGGATAAGTGATATTTTCCAGGTGTAATATCTCTTCTAAGTTCTTCATTTAGTACCTCAATGTGAATACCAATTGTATCTGCTCCTGCTTCTTTTAATCTAGTTAAATATTCTAAATTTTCTAAAGCTTCTATTTGAACATGGATAGGGAGATTTGGATAATTCTTTTTTACTCCTTTTAATAATTCAATATATCTATTTGCACCTTTATCAATGGTTTCATCCGTTCCACTAGTTAAAGTCATATGAGAACACCTTCCCTCTCTTTTGGCAGCATCAATTACTTCTGACATCTGTTCAGCATTTTTCTCTTCAGTAGTTGCATCATTTTGTAAACTTACTTCAATACCGCAGAAAGTACATGCCTCTCCACACGCCCAATACACACATTTTTGATATATTGTACTAGCTAAACAGTCTATTCCATGAACAAGTGCTATTTTTCTCATTGGAATTCCATCCGAAGTTTTAAATTCGGGACTATAGAATTGTGGATTTTGAATTAACTTTACCTTGCCAAAAGCACTTTTTGTTTTTTCATTAATAACTTCGAAAAATCCATTTTCTATATCTTTTAAATACAAATCAGTCCGATTAGTTCTATTCCATAATGCAATATTTACTAAAGTAAGCTCATCTTCTAATAGGAAATATCTTCCTCCAGAAGGGCCTGCTCCACCTTTTCTTCCAAAATCAATTTCAATTCCTTGTTCTCTATACTGAGGGATCAATTCACTATCTAAATATAAACCTTTACATAGTAACTCGGTTTTTTGAGACAATGCTGTTTCAATGTCAATCATAATTTTCCAAAAAAATAGATAAGAAATAATTTTGTATTTAATTAACAAATTTAATTATTTTCTATGAAATCAAAAATTAGAGCTTATTTAATTTTGAGTATTATGGAAAATAAAATCATCAAACACAACTTTTATTAATAAATTATGCTTTCTAATTAGCATTCTTAAGACTCTTAATTCCTACAAGTTCGTTTAAATGAAATATGTAAATTTTGAGTATTATTTTGTTCATAAGAAAATGGGATTTTGGAATGGCAAAAATAAGAGTAACAGTAGTAAAGAAATTTAATCCAAAGGATGTTTTTGGCCACGAAATTATATACCCTAGAGGAGAGATAGTGCCTACTTGCTACATTTTTGAGGAGGGAGAGGAATTTATAATAGAAAATTTAGAGAAACCCGAAAAATTCTGTGGATGGGGATGGAAAACAGTAATGAAAGATATAGAAATATTAGATTCCGGTGAAGATCTTTCCTGGACTCCACCAGGAATAATTTATTCTTGTTGTACGGATGGAGCAAGGCCAGTGTGCTTTAAATTAGAAAGAATAAATGAATAGGTGATAAATCTGCAAAATAAAGTGAAAATAACAGTAGTAAAGCAGTTCTTACCAAAGGATATTTTTGGGCATGAGTATATACTAGTTTCAGGTAAATCGGTGTCTAATTGTTCTCTTAAAGAAGGTAAAGAATTTATTTCTGACGGAACCGGAAATATGCCAGAAGGATTTTGCCCTCATGCTTGGAACAGTATTTTCAAAAGTGTTCATCTTCTTACTTGGGGTGGGGGATATGCTGAAACTATTGGGGAAGGTATATCTTTTGGAGTGTGTCCAGATGGATTGCGACCTGTAATTTTTAAATTAGAGAGAATTGAATGATATAAGCTTCCAAAATTAAAAATTTAAAATAAGAAGAGAAGGAATTTATTTAATTTATTTCGTTTAGATTTGGAGTATTAATGAAAATAAAATCATAAATCAAAACTTTTATTAATAACTTAAAACAATCTTTTTCTACATTAAAATAAAACATAATCTATTGGTGTTAAGATAATGCCAAAAGTTGAAAAAACAATAGACATAGCAGCTTCACAGGATAAAATTTGGCAAATCATCGATGATGATGACAAGTACGCTAAATGGAATATAGTTGTAAACGAAGTTAAAAAACTTGGTGAAGGGAATTACTTTTTCAAAACCAATGTTGGAGATATTACATCCACTCGTGTAGAGACAGTTCCTCCTGAACGTCTCTCTGCCACTCAAGAAGGAAGTCCTATGAAAAGCATAGGGTATATTTTAAAGCCAAAGGGTAATATTATCGAAGCTACTATCTGGTCAGAATTTGATGACCCAAACCAAGAACCTATACTTGTAATCGCAGCTGAAATGCTTTTAAAAAGCTTGAAAAAGTATGCTGAATTTCTCGAATCTGGTGGAAATCCTGAAGAATTCTCGAAAAAATAATATTTAATCTAAAATTTCTTTCCTTTTTTCAATAGTTTCAATTCTAGAGCATTTAATCTATCTAATTCTATTCTACAATATTTGGATTATAATAAAACTTATTAGAAATTGCTAATTTTCAACAATTATAAATATATCAATGTTAGATAAAAAAAAAAATTATTGTCATTTAATTTATCAATTCTTAGAATAGGTAAATAAAATTAACTACAAAGGTGATTTAACATCGCTCATAAACGCCCATGGCATTGTTATTCCAAATGGTCAAGAAGACCATTTCAATATAAAAGAAGTTCGAACCGTAGGCGTGAATACGCTAGAGGTGGTGCCCAATCAAAAATACAGAGATATTGGGGAGGAAATAAGGATATGCCTTGGGAGTCCTTTGATTTAACTGTAGGGCTCAAAGTAAATTCTCAAATTCAGATATCTTCAAACACCCTCGAGGCGATTAGAATTACTATTAACGGAGTTCTCCAAAGAAAACTTGGTAGACAAAATTATCGACTTCGAATACGCCCAAAACCGTTTCAAAAATATAGAGAAAATAGAATGTTAGCATTTGCAGGAGCAGATCGGGTTCAATCTGGAATGAGGAATTCATTTGGAAGATCTACTGGCGTATGTGCAAGAGTTAAAGCAGGACAAATTATTGCTGAAGTAGGTACAAACATAAGGAATCTTCCATTAGTAAGAGACAGGATGAGAGTAGCGTCAATGAAAGTCTCAAGTTCATGCCAAATTGTAATCATCAAATATAAATCTGAAGCACTGCTAAAAAAATCAGGGTTACCTTTATATGATGATAAAAAAAGGAAAGAAATTCCACTTTATGAATTAGAATCTGCAAAGACTTAAAAAAAACCTTTCTTAAGATTCTATAATATTTTTCTTTTTCTGCAAATTTTCTTTTTTCTTGAAAATGTTCATTAAGAAGACTCCCACTATAATAATAATAATTGATATAATAATCCCAATGGAAATTGTTGCTCCTTCTACAATTAACAATTCAAAGAGAACAGGTGCTGCTATATACAAAGAATTATACATTGGTACTAATCTTGAAGCATCAGCGCCCTTTGCAAATCCTATTTGTGTTAATATCATTGCTGATATTCCCGAAAGGAAGCTAAAAAGGAAAATAAAACTAGTTAACTCTAATTGGAGGAGTCCAGCAAGAACTTCAAAAAAATTATTAGAACTTAAGCCAATTCTTTTCAATACATTGTCAGTTCCTCCTAATGTTCCCGCTACAGCTCCAAAAATAAAAGCTACAGCAATTCTAGTTTTCCAAGAAAAACCTATCAATAATGAAAAAAGAATAATAATCACAACTATCATAATAAAGAAATTCACGTATAAGACATTTCCTGTAATTATTGGCTCTGTTAAATAGAAAAAACCCACCATAGTCGTTCCAATGATAATTAATATAGCTCCTATTAACTCTGGTTTATCAATTTCTTCATGTAATATATAATGAGAGTAAAACATTAGCAATATCAATCCTAATCCAAAAACACTAGAAAATACTGCTGCAGAAGCAAAACTTATTCCTATTATCTGCCAAATAAAAACTGTATTATTTAAAGTAAATCCTATAATGTAAATTAGGGGTTTTTTACCTTTTTCTTTAAAAGATTTCTTCCTTGAAAAAATCTCGATTCCTTGTCTTTCCATACTCTTTGCAAGATGTAGAGTTAAGGTATTGATTATCCCAAAAATTAATCCAAGAGCAACTGAGATGTTAAAAACCTTTTGAAATTGTTAGTTATTATTTATCTTAAATACTTAAATAAATCTAGTTAGATTATAAAGTATTAAAAAGTGTTAATTCAAATAATTAAACAATATTAAAATTATCTGAAATCAAGCCTTGAAAAATCTTGAACCTTTCTTTAATCCAAGGAGCATTTTAATAGTGGGTGTTTCAAGAAAAGCCTATACTTTCAGTTATACAATCCTAAAGAATCTTTTAGAAATTTTTTATCGAGGGAATGTGTATATCTTAAATCCCAATGCTGATGAAATTTTAGGAATTCAATCCTACCACTCTTTAGAGGAACTACCTGAGATTCCCGAACTTGCTGTTATAGTTTTAGGAAAGAAAATTTCTGAAGTATTTGAGAAACTAGCGAAATATGGAATAAAAAATATTGCAATTGAATCAGAGCTGAGAACTGAAATTGAAGATCTTACTTTAATTGGAAACTTGAATAAAATTAGTGAGAAATATGGTGTGTCTTATATGGGACCTTCAATGTTAGGGATCATTAACTTCAATAATAACTTTACAACTTCGATAATACCTGTAAGACAGTATCTCATGCGAAAACATAGGAAAATAAAGGAAGGTATTAGCTTTATTGCACAATCGGGGGGTTTAGCGGGAGCAATGGGTTGGTGGGCACCATCTCAAGATTTACCCGTTTCTAAGGTAATTCATTTAGGGTATGGCTTTGATATTAATGATGCAGATGTTTTAGAGTATTTTAAAGAAGATGATACAACCAAAGTAATTTCAATATTTCTAAGAGAAATCACAGACGAAATTATTAATGCTATAGCGAAAATAGCACCGGTTAAACCTGTATTATTTTTCTATGTAGGAAAAGATGAAGAAAGAGAAAAGAAATTAACTGAGGCAGGAGGCATCGGTGTTTTAAATTATATTGAGCTATTTGATTTAGCAAAAATATTTCTTTGGTGTCCAAAACCTAAGGGTGCTAATTTAGGAATAATTGGACCTAGCTCAGGAGCTATATTTCTAATAGTAAAGGAGATGCGAAATCAAGGATTATCATTAGCAAAAGTATCCCAAGAACATAAAAAAATCATTCTTGATAAAGTGGGAGGTTCTACTTGTAAATTAGGAAATCCTGTAGATTATTGGCCGCCCGAAAAATTTGTTGGCACAAAAATTTGCGAAATTTATAACACATCTTCAAAAACGTTGCTAAAAGATGAATCTGTAGATGGATTAATATTAGCATTGGAATTTTTTATAGAAATTGAATTTGATTTTAACATTTTCGATAAAATTAAAAAGGCATTTCCAGAAAAACCAATAATTACAATTTTAATTCAAGCTGAACATGAAGGAGCAAAAAGGGTTATTTCAGCTGGGACGGCTCTTAAGATACCAGTTTTTGAAAATGAAGTAGAGCGAGCAGTAAGAGGTTATCGCTTATTATATGATTATTATTCAAAAACCTATCAATCATAATTAATTGTCTAAACCTTTTGTTATTCATCATTTCTATATACTTTTAAAGTAATTTGAAACGTTAATGAAACTTAGAAAAAATTTTTATAGTTATAAATCTAAATTTTAAGGAACTAGATTAATAATTAAATTATTTCAGATTTGGACAGATTTTCAGAAAGAAGAATTATCTAATAAAAATATTGAAAGTTTTACTATTCAAAATACTATTTAAAAATGAAAGAAACCAAACTAACTTTTTATACAATTTCAAAGCTTATAAATAAGGAGATTTTAGTAGAGGAACTGCTACGTGTTAGAGGTCTTTCAAAGGATCCGTTTTTAACTAGGTATAATAAAAAGAAAAAAAGAATAAAATATAAAATAATTTTTACTAAAATTTTCTATTCTATCATCTTTGGGATTTTACCAACCATTCCATTAATAACTTATTATCAGTTAAGAAATCAAATTATTACTGCAGGCTATCTAGTAAGTATAGTAATTTTCGGGGAAAGCCTAGTATTTGTTTTCTTTTTTCTTTTACAGTTTTTAAATATTTTCTTCATGGGTATGATTGAAGTAAGTTTGATAATTTCAGGTTCAATTTTTGGGTGGTTAGAAACACTTCCAATTCCAGCTGAAAGATTAGCTAAACTAAAATATTTGACGATTTTCCGAAGTTTTGATATACCTATCTTAGTAATTATGTTTAGTTTTCCAATTGGAATGTTTGTTGTTAGTTTAAATCCTATTATATTCATAGTGTGTTTAGCAGTTTCAATATTGAATATTATTTTCACCTTTAACGTGCTTATATTATTTGGTGAAAAAATTTCTAAAATTCTTGATATAAATCAATTAAGTTCTCGAAAAACCTTAGGAATTCGACTATTCAATACTTTTGGTTATGTTCTTGTACTGTTTGGAAGCATATTTTTAATTCAATGGGCTATAAGTTCAATAACCATATTTTTTTCTCTGTTTGCTGCCCAACCAAATCCTGCATTATCAAATCTTATTCTTAGCAACATCCCTTTTCCTTTTTCATCTACTTATTTATTATCTTTTCTTATAGTTGGAACTTATTTTCATCCACATTATCTGGTCAGTCTTATTTCAGGTATGGGGCTTTTTATTATTTTTACCTATTGGATTTCTAAGAAAGCTTTTAGTGCTCTTAAAAGATTAAATTATCCTGAATTTGAAGGTTTCAGAAAATATAAAGAGTTTAATGTCCCTAAAAAAAAGAAAAGAATTCGAATTAAAATTAGAAAACCAGTATATGCACATTTAATTAAAGACTTATTAGTAGCATCAAGAAATTTAAAAGTTTTTTTGTCTATAATTACTCCAATTATTGTATCTGTTGTTGGAATATATACACTAAATTTAACTCTTCTGGGGGCTTATACTCCCTTAGATGTGAATTTTCTCTACAATTTTAATGTCCTTCTGCCTTTTCAAATTGTTATTAGTGGAATATTAATATATAGTTTATTGAATCTAGAGGGTTCAAAAGAATCTTTATTATTTGCATTACCAATTAACCCTAAAGATCAAGCTAAGGCAAAATTATTTCTGTTATTGTTAATTCAATCAATCTCAGCAATTGCTCCATATCTCCTATATGTGTTTGATCACAGATTTTTAGACCTTTTCAACGCTATTATTCTTTCATTGCCTTATGTCTGGTTATTCTTAATATTAATGTTTGAATTGTATATCTACCTATTTGGGAGAGCAAAATATCAGTATGTTGTAGAAGAAATTAAACCTGAAAATAAAATTATAAAATGGATTGGCATCTATATGATTGAATATCTTCTCTGTTTATGGTTATTGACAACTTTACTGGCCTTATATCTCATACTAGATTTTATATTCTTTATTTATAATTATTTTCAAACTATGCTGATCAGTTATGCTATTTTATATTTAGGGTATCATTCTATATTTACTCCAAAAACTCGATTGGATAAGAGAGATCAAAATATAATAGAGAGAAAAAAGAGCACTATATGGTTATATTCAAGATTATTTGCAAGACAGAAAAGAGGAAAATTATATTCAAAAACAAATCCATTTTATTGTAAAAATTGCAAAACTTTTATTAGTAGTGAAACTGGTATATGTGAAAGATGTGGTGTTGAGGGAAAAATTAAATTCATTAAAAAAAAGGATCCTAATATTCCTGATTATGACCCAAATTATAGAACTCGTTTTTCTTAAAAAATATAGAAATAAAAAATTAATTTAAGAAGATATCTTTTAATTCTTCGGGTATTTCCACTGTTTCATCCATAATTGAGAGAGCATAAACACTTTCACCGCACTTACACTTTTTCCCCTCAAACAAATAGAATTTAAATTGATCTCTCCAATTACAGATTTGAATATTATTAATTTCTACGACTTCACCGCATACACAATAGATTGCCATTGTTTCTGAATAATTTGGCATAATAGTGGTAAAATCCTCTGAAGCTTTAGTAAATTCAGAGCTATTTAACACCTCATTAATTTTTTCTGCTAACTTATCTTTCAGAGTGGGGACAAAGTAATTAATAATCCCATTCCTACCCTTCATTTCAGTAAGTACAATAAAATTTTTCTCCATTTTTGCGGCTTTCTTCTTTTCTGGGAATATAGGTTGGTCATACTGTTGAAGTTGCTGTGGAATTGGGAGCGGTTCTACATCAGGAGGGTATTCAAAAGTATAATAATACTGGGGTGTACCTCTTACATTTTTATGCGTTAATAATCTTAAATTTTCATAGTCTCGACTATGAAGTATAAATTTTATTAATTGAAGAGGTACTCTTAACTCTAATAGTTTAGTCCTGATGTTATCTAATATTTCACCAGCGAAATTTTTCAAAATCAAAATATCTTCTCGATATTCACTATAGATCTCGTTCTTATTTTGATCTTTAAATGCAAACCATTTCTTTACAACCCTACCTTTAATTAATTGAGGTAGCAAACAAAATACACATAATACTGGAAAAAGAAAGAATAAATCAATTGGTAAAAAAGCTAACCCAAAAACTACTCCAAATAATGGTAAAGTAATTATTAAAGTTAACCTTCTTAAGCGCTTATCCATTGATGTTTTTATTCCTTTACTAATCGCAAGCTCTTCTGCTTTTATTTTTAATTTATTTATAATTTCTACAATACCCTTTGATTCGAAACTCTGCTTTAATATTCTGTCTTCTTCTCCTCCTCCACCAAAAGCATCCATAAATGTTGTTGTTTGCTTTATATACTGGTTTAAGGTGCTATCTTTAAAGATAAAATCTAATGTCTCCTCACAATAATAATCTAAAAAACGTACAATGAAAAGTTTCTTCTCAATACTCTGAAGATCCTCTGGATTTAATCCAAGAGCTTCTTGAATGATTTGACCTTGAGTCTTCTTTTGTTCTCTCTCTGGTCTCCTTTTCCTTTTTTCTTTACTCTCCGATTTTTCAGATTCTATCCTTTTATCATCTTCAATGTCATTCATGATGTATTTAAACTTAAAATATTAAATGATATACTATGAAATTATTCACAGATAATTAACTTTTGTAAAAAATAAAAAAGAGAAGAGAATATTCAAAAAAATATCTAAGATTAAATCCTTAATATTAGTATGGAACTGCGACTACTTCCTTAATTTCTGGGACAAATTGTTTTATTGCTCTTTCAATTCCGAATTTGATTGTTTGTTGTGCATGCATACATCCAGCACAATGACCCATAAGTCGAACTTTTACAGTTCCGTCGTCTTCGACTGACACTAACTCAACATCTCCTCCATCCATCTGAAGTTGAGGCCGAATCTTCTCAATTACTTGCTTAACTTTATCTTTATCCATTACTTTCACTTATTAATAGTCTTTATATTCTTTAATAGATAAAAGCAAAATAACCTTTTAAAAGATTCTTTTTATTTTTTATTAATTTTTCGCCATTAGAATTATTACTTAGCAAGAGGATCGGAATCAAAGCTAATAACATAAAAGAAATTTAAAAAGGGAATGAACCTCAAGAATGTACCAGCAATATCCAAAATCCGAAAAACCTCAGAATTCATCTTATTTGATAAAATGCAGTTCTAATACTGCTTAAATTAAAAATTGTTGTATCAAACATAAGATATTCAGCAAATTGATCCTCTAAAAGTGGATCCACCTTATCCAGGAACTGGACTTTTAGATTTTTTATATGAGGATCATAACCAGGATCCATTTTATGAAACACAAATATGAGTTTGGCGTCTGGACTATATTTTTTGATTTTATTAAATACTCCTGTGAAATACATAACAGAAGGAATGAGCCTATAATAATCTTGAATATCTACTACATAATAGAAAAATTTGATTGTATGAAAATATTGTTCAGGATTAGCTAAATATTCATTACGGTATGTTTCTTGACCTCCAAAATCCCAAACTACAGTTTTTTTTCCAAAAAGAGTGATAGGATTTCTTTCTACCCCTTTAGTTGGATTCATAATAGGTGGTTTAGTGGGAGCTTCCTCAGATTCTTGGGTGAGAATATTCAAAATTGTGGTCTTACCTGCATTTTCCATGCCCATAATGATAATTTTTAAGGGAAGATCTTCATTTTCTGTATATTCCATTATTCTACTCATCTCTAATTTTTGGTTTTTACCTCATATAAATGAGGAAGAAGTAATTATACTTGCCAATTTGTTCCAGAATTCTTCTTTATCCCAATTTTTTTGCTTTTTGTACAATCTAGACAGTTCTATGAATATTTTTTTAATTCTTAAAGATTGAAAGTATGTAATTTTTGGTGCGATAAATGCAATCATGAAATCTTTGAATCCACCCCTATAGGTTTTGTCAGGATAAGAATCAAAAAACACATAAGCCATAAAATTAAAATTCTTGATACTTATCAAAAGACCTTCTGCTTGTGTTATAAA
>JBHLNL010000104.1:0-12466 GCA_048941605.1 Promethearchaeota archaeon
CGTTTAAGCTATTAGATAATGCACAAAATTACCTTACTCAAGGTAAATTTGATAATGCTATTGAGCTTTATCATGATGTCGCCAATATATTTGCTCAAATTCAATGGAGGGAGGAAATTGAAATTATAAACAAAGCAGTACAAGATATTGAACAGAAAAAGAGAGAAAATAATTTAATGAAACAGAAATCTATTACTGAAGCTATAGAAAAGGAAAAAGCAAATTATAATTTTATGGAAAAAATAAGAATTTTAAGGGAGAGAGAAAAATTAAAAGCATTAGAAGAAAGAGAAATAATTCAAGAGAATGAATTGCTTACATCTCAAAATTTAGCAAAACAACAAGAAGCTTTTAAATTCATTAATGAAGGTTATAATTTTCTTCATGAAAATGATTATGATATGGCTTTATTCAATTATCAAAATGCTATGAATATATTGAGTGGCATAGGATGGACAAGTGATTACTTAAAATTACTTCAAGATACCATAAAAACCATTGAAGTTAGAAAAAAGGATATAGAAAGAGAAAAACAAATGGAAATTGAATTATCAAAACAACAAGAAAAGGAAGCAGAAGAATTCCAGAAAAAAATCTCTAATTATATGCAAAGAGAACAAGAAAAATTAAAAGTAAAAAGAATTGAAATTCAAAAGCAAGAAGAAATAAAGCATTTAATGGAAAAACGGAAAGCAGAAGCATTTGAAATATTAGACAACGCTGAAAGTTTATTCAACCAAAAGAAATATAGACAAGCAATTGAAAAATATCGACAGGCAGAATTAATATTAAATGAAATGAGTTTTCCCACAAATATAGTTGGAGATATGATTTATAAAGCTCAGGAAATGCTTAAAGAGAAATTTTCTGATAAACAGAAGAAATTAGAAACTGAACTGAAGCAGGCTCAAGAAGAATTTAAGTTACAACAAAAGATAGCAGAGAATTTAAAAATAAATGAGATCAAATTGAAAAGAAAACAAAAAGATGTTGAAAAATCAAAAGAAATTCAAATTTATATGGAAAAACGGAAAGAAGAAGCCTTTAATCTTCTCGAAGAAGCTGAAGCCTATTTAAAACAGCAACAATATGATAAAGCTCTTGAGTATTACCATGCAGGAGAATTGATATTAAATGAAATTGCATTTCCAACTGAATCTATTAGAGAATTAATTCTTAAAGTTCAAGAGAAAAAGCGAGAGTATCAAATGCAAAAACAAAAAGAATTGGAGATAAGGGTGCAAAGAGAACGAGAAGAATGGGATCTTCAACAAAAAATGGCAGTAAATATTAAAGTTGAGCAAGAAAGACTGAAGAAAAAGAAATTAAAAGTGTTAAAATTAGAGCAGTTAAAATCAAATCTCGAGCAAAGGAAAGAACAAGCATTCAAAATTTTAGTTGAGGGTGAAAATTTTCTAAAAGATCAAAATTATGATAATGCAATAGTGTGTTATAGAAGAGCAGGAATGATATTAAATGAAATACAATTTCCAACTGATACAATTAACAATATGATATTTAAGATAAAAAAATTAAAAAAACAGAAAGAAGAATTAAAAAATTTGCATTACCAAAAGGAATTAGAAAAATTAGATGAAGATAAAGCATTAATAGCTCTTATCGAAGAAAGAAAGAGGCAGGAAAGGGAAAAAAAAGAGGCTCAGAAAAGGGCACTTCAAGAAAGAGAAAAAGTTATACAAGAACAAATGAGTGTAAGAGAATCAGCATATTCTCTATTAGAAGAAGCGGGAAAATATTTGAAATATCAAATTCCTAATTATAATGAAGCTATTTCATTATATATTCAAGCAAGACATATTTTAGCAGAAAATATTGGTTGGGAGCCAGAATTAAAAAACTTAGATGCATTAATTAAGGATTTACAGCATGAACAGGCTAATTTTCTCGAAAAGAAAAAAATAGAAGAGCAAAGTCGCTTACAACGACAAAATGAATATGCCAAGTTTCAAGAGGAAGTGAGAAGTAGACGTTTAGAACAAGAAAGACTAAAAAGAGAACAAGAAAGGCAATATAGAAATTTAGTTATTAAGAGACAGCAAGTTGAGCAGATCAGAGATGAAGGATTAAAATTAATCGACGAAGGAAAGAAATGGGCAGGATATCATGATTTTGAAAAAGCATATGAAAATTTTAATTCAGCGATCTTAAAATTCAAAGAAATCGGTTGGAATGAGGAAATAAAATATATTGAGACCGAAATTAAAAATGCCAAAAATCTTGAAGAAAGAGTTATAAAAGAAGAATCACGGATCCAAGCGATTCAAGAGCAATTAGAAGAACAAAGAACTATTGAAAAAAAACAGAGAAAAGAAGAAGAAGCAGAATTAAAAGAAACAATCGGAGAAGTAAGTGAATTAGCCAATAATTTAATAAAATTAATTGAAGAGAGACGACAAGAGCAAAAAGTATCGGAGTTGGAGCAAAGGAAGAAAGTTAAATCTAAAGCCATAGAATTTCGCAAGGAAATGACAAATCTAATATATGTTAAAAAAGAACTTATGGATGAGATAGCAAAAAAAGAAGATGAGAAGAAAAAGTTTCAAGAAAAATTAGAGGAAGCTAAAGAGAGAGAAAAAGTCGAAAGCCTCAAAAAAATGATTAAGGAAGCAGCTGAAAAGAAGAAGAAGTGAAATTTATATTACTTTATCTTATTAAATTTAAAAGTAATCATACCTAATCTTAATTACTTTTTGTCAGTAATAAAGCAACTAAAAGAGTTTATATTTTGAATTTGAAATAATAATATTATACTCATAAAAAATAAGAGAAGTTTAATATGACTGAAAAAACTGAGGATATTGTTAAGTCGCGTATGTATGCCCGTCAACAATTAATTGATGGGTGGGATCAAGAGATTATAGACAAGGGGACAATTATGATAATTGGTGTAGGTGCGTTGGGTTGCGAAATAGCTAAAGATTTTGCACTAATGGGAATAGGAAAACTGATTCTTGTTGATCTAGACACAATTGAAACATCTAATTTATCGCGACAAATGCTATTTAGACCCGGTGATGAGGGGCGTCCTAAAGCTGAAGTAGCTGCAGAAAGATTAACAGAGATAAATCCTTATCTTAAGGTTGATCATTATTTTGAGAAACTTCAAAAATTACCTATCTCGGTGTATGAAGAATCAGATGTTATAGTTGCTGCTCTAGATAATTTTAACGCCAGATTGGATTTAAACAAAATATGTCTTCGGCTAAAGAAACCTTTAGTTGAGGCTGGAACCGTTGGATTTGAAGGACATTGCCAAATTATAATTCCCGAAGGTTCTGGGTTACATTATAAAAATAAAGAACAAGAAATTGAAAAATTAGTTGAAGCAAGACTTTGGGAAATAACAGAAATGGAATATCCTGACTATTTTAAAGCTCAAAAAAGAATTGAGGAATTAGAGGAGGAAATAGAAAACATAAAAGCAGAAAGTATAACACCTTTAATCCAAAAATTTCGTAAAGAAATTGAAATGGTTTTTGATTGGAAATATGCTCCAGAAGTATTAGATCAAACACCTTGTTATAGATGTTTAGTCCCAATACCTCCTGCTGATGACAAACTTGTTGCGGCATGTACCTTAAAAGGTTTACCTCGAAATCGAAATCATTGTGTCATAAAAGCAGAAGTAGATTTTGAAAAAAAGTATGGACATAAGCCAGATCTCAATTTAAATGATGATGTACTTAAATTAAAAGAATTAGCTCAAATAGAATTAGAAAAATTGAGGGAACGTGTGTTTAACGAAAATGTCTCAGAAGAAATAAGAGAAACATTAAATGAAGATGAAATTAAACAATGGAAACATAATATAAAAGAAAGTTTTGGACCAGATTATAAATTTGAAGAGATGGAAAATATTCTTGGAAATAAGATCGCCGCAATACAAACAGTTAGCTCGATAATTGCTAGCATCCAATCACAAGAAGCCCTAAAACTTTTATTTCGTGTTAATGGTAGAAATATTGGTGCTCCAATGGATCCTCCCTATATAAATTATAACGGTATATATGGTCAATTTGATCATCTAAATATAATAAAAAGAGAGGATTGCCTAGCATGTGGAAAAATTGAAGGAGAAGAGAATGTACAGATCGTGGTACCCTTCGATGCGGATGTAAATTATATTTTTAAAGCAATGAAAATAAGTGGTTATAAACTAGATCCAGAATTATGGATGATTACAAACCCAATGACTAAAGAAATCTATTGGAATCCCTATATGCCTTCGCTAAAAGATCCTAATATTAAGCTGACTTCCCTTAAAATAAAAAGTAACGATATAATTAGTTTGACTCCTTTAGGACAAGCATTAACAGAGTCAGAAATTAAGAAATACAATATTGTTATTGCTTTCATGTAAATTCTTATTCTTAATCTTAATTAGAGGTGATTTTTTATTCCAAAATTTAAAAAGGATAAACCAATGCCTAGGACAGCTTTTAAATTCATGGTAAGACATTTTAAAAAACGAGATGAAAGATATCCTCCTCCTAATAAAATAAATAAAACTAAAATCACAAAGGGGAGTATTGTCTTAGACTATGGATGCGGTCCGGGGAGTTATACAATAGCCGCAGCAGAGGTAGTAGGGACAACAGGAAAAGTTTATGCTGCTGATATTCACCCTTTAGCTATCGCAGAAGTGATGAGAAGGGCAAAAGAAAAAAATATCACAAATATTGAACTTATTTTGACTGATTGCGATACAAAATTAGAAGATAACTCGATTGATGTAATTCTATTATTAGATATATATCACGATCTCTCAAACCCTTTAAGAATCTTAACAGAATTGCATCGTGTTTTAAAAAATGATGGATGGCTCTCAGTAGATGATCATCATTTAAAAGATGAGGAGTTGATACGCAAAATAACTAGTGAAGGATTATTTAAATTTATTGAGAGGAAGGAAAAAGTCTTTAATTTTATAAAAGTATAGGGAATAAATCTTGGTATAAAAAAAGTGGAAATTGTAAAAGGTAAATTAAGATACGGCCCCTACATTGGATTATTAGGTAGTATACTCCTCATAATATACAGCAGTTGGGCTTATGTTGAGATTTTGCTAGGATTACTTGATCTTGAGATATGGGTTGTTAATATCGCAATGACCTTTTTGATTGGTATTTTAGCATTTACCGGAGCTACTATAGTATTATTGGGGATTAAATATGGAAAAATCATAATGTTAATTATAGGAGTAGTTGCTGTCATTGGTGCTTTCACACCTATTGATACGTTAATGGGGGGTGAGGGGCAGACATGGAGATCCATTTATTTAATTGGTTCTCTGATTGGTGCATTCATAATATTCCCAATCGACCCAATTTTGATATTTATAGGTGGAATTCTTACATTTAAATTTAAAGAAGAATAGCTAAATTATATAAATTGATAATTCAAATTAATTAAATTCAAGATCTTCAGTTTTCTTAAGGTCAGCAAACCATTGTAATATATTATTATGATGTGCCAATATTTTTGATGCTTTCAAGACTTCAGAATCCATTGTACTATGGGCATCTTGAATTAAAATAACTTTGTAATTGTGGCTAACTGCGGATCTAACTGTTGTATCTATACACATATCTGTTGCTAAGCCTGCAATGACTAAACGGGTAATTTTATGCTTATGTAGTTCTTCATTCAATGGTGTATTCAAAAATGAATCTGGATTATGTTTTTGAATTATAATATCTTCGGATTCTGGAGATATTTCTGGGCGAATTTTCCATTTTTCAGTACCATTTTCTAAGATTTCTCCTTTAGGATCATTATGTTGAACATAAAAAATCTGAATGTTCGCTTTACGAGCTTTTTTTATTAGAAGTTGTAAATTTTTAATTAAAACATCCTCTTTGTAGATAGGGAATCCTTCAATACTGAACAATCCATTTTGAACATCAATAATTATTAGAGCTGTTTTGTCAATCATATTTATTTTTTCAGTTGTAATTAGAATAAATAAAATTAAGAGAAAAAATAAAGATTTTTACGCTCTAATCCATAGCGTATTTTTTTGTCCAGGTATTAGCTTTCGCCTCAAATTTCTTTTGGGCACGGAAATACTGTTCTCCTGCCTCATGATTTAATGGGTCCCCTGGATTAAAGAAAGGGGGCTCGACATGCATCATCCCCTTCAAAGCTTCAATTATATTGGTTAAAGTCTTACTTGGCGTCCAACCAGAAGCTCCTGTGCTAGCATCTACTTTTCCTACTAAATCTGGATTAATTAAATCTAAACAAATGTTTAATTTTCCCGGTGGAATCGAAGAATCAATATTAGGATGCCACATTAAGGTAACAGCGTATGCATAGGGGGGCGCGAAGGGGTAATTCTCAGGGAACTTAATTTCAAACACGAACTTGCCATCTGCATAAGGAGTTCCTTTTTTTCCAATGATTGTTAGCCTTAAATGATCAATACTTCTACCCCATGGTTCCAAAATTACGAGAGGATCATTCTTATAAGCTTCGATTGCCTCTGTATAGTCTGTTTCTTCTCTGATGATTATCACCAATCTTTTTATTTTGCTTTAAAATTATAAGAGTTATAATAGTTAAATTTTATAAAATTATTGATTAATTGATTAAAAATTTTTCATAACAAAAGAATTTTAAGATTTTTTGTTGTGATTTTTTTGGGTTATTATTCTTATAAAGTAAACATATTTGAAGTTTTCTTAATCAAAAAGGCAATAATTTGTTGCACACAAATTATAAGAACAATATACCAGAATTTAGAGATTCTAGAATAAAAAATCGTAAAAAATATATAAATTCTATAATTATTTAATTTAAAAAATACTCCCTCCCTAACTCAGTGGTCAGAGTGCTCGGCTGTAGATAATATCGCGTACTAAAGCTTGTAGCTGATGAAGTTACGTCAGCCGAAACCGAGCGGTCCCCGGCTCGAAATATGGATCTGAATCAAATCCTGATAGAATCCGGGGGGAGGGACCACTTTTTCTAATTATAAAAAAATTACTTCTTAGAATAATTTTTCTTTTTGGTTAAAAACCCATAAATTAGATATACTATTGATAATAAGCAAACAACTAATATGATATGGATGGTATATCCTGAAATAGGAGTATATCTAGGGGTTCTAGTTACTGTAGTTTCTATATATGTAACGGAGGGGGAAGTTAATTGAACAATTACATCATTACCATATTCCAGTCTTACTAATATTGGGTCTATTAATCCTAAAGAGAATGTAGTTGTACTATTTATCCAAACTAATTGATTGTATATTAATGAATAAGAAGAATCATAAACTTGAAGTGTTGCTTGTTGCATATATGGATAATAATCGTATAAAATCTCATTTTGATCTTGTATTATAACTGTTAAATTATATTCTGTTTCATCATAACTACATGTTAGAAAACTATAATTAGGAATAAAATCGTTATCAAACCAGGGAAAGAACAACCAATCTAAGGACTCGCTTAATAGGTTCTCTAATACATGTTGAAAATCAGATAATTCTGCAATTTTGTATAAATATTGTTCAAAGAAAGTACTAAGACCTAATAAAAAATTAGATTGCCCTATAGTCCTATAAATTTTCTCAAAGATTAGTGGAGATTTATAATAAGAAATATATACCCAATTTAAATTATTTTTAATGAGTTCATATGCAGACTGGTTTATTTTTGAAGTGAGGTGTTCTGTAGCATAATATGTCCTCACTCTATCAAAATATCTCGTCCATTGAAATCGTGTCCAATCATTATAATAAAAGCGAGCATAATAATCCGTAGACCAACATGTTAATCCTTCGTCTAAGAAACCCCAATCAACTTCATCAAAGCCTACTAAATTGTACCACCATTGATGTGCAATTTCATGTACAATAGCCTTCTCTAGAATCTGTTTTCTAACTTCTACTGGATAATTATAACGATCAATTATTTCTGAGGCATAAACTTGAGTTGGGTATTCCATACCTAAATATAAAGCATATTCTTCTACAATATTAAGAGTAGAATACGGATAAAAACCAAATGTATCATTAAAGAGATCAAAAGCAAGCATAGCATAATTTAAAGCATCATTTTCCCATAGAAAACTTGATTTTGGTAAGTAATAAGTAGAGATATTAACACCATTTACTATGCTAGATTGTACTTCATACCATCGAGAAGCAGCAAATGTAATTTCTCTAACTGGAAAGAGAGGATCAAAATGATAGACTGTTGTCGCTCCTTTATTTATTCGATTTATTAAGTCGCCTGTTGCTGTTACTACTACACCATTTGGAGCTTCAATTAAAATATTATAATAAGCCATTTCATGATAAAATGGATCACCCACATCCAGATACGGATCAGTATTCCATTCATCATATTTATCATAAACACAGGGCATAGGATAAAAACTTGTGAATTTGAATATTCGAGAATAATCATCATCAGATCCATTAGAATTTGCTCTATCAAAACCCCCATCTGGGATTATTGAATTAAATTCAATTTGAAAAAATGCTCTATTGTTGGGCTCTAGATCTGATGTTAAATTAACCCATAAAAGTTGAGAGGGTTCATTTACAGAAAAATTTAAGGTTTTTTTAGGTTCGCTTAATGTTGATACATTCAAAATATCAATTTGGCCCATCCTAGTTTGATATAGCATACCTGATAAAAATAGATGGAAGGGAATTCTAGTAATATTAATAGGATCATTATTATAATAATTTACGCTTAAATTTCCAGTAACACTTGATGTTGTTTCATTAAAAATTACTGAAATATTATATTGAGAGAATTGATCTCCATTAGAAGATAATTGGGGCAATTTATAGGACTCACTTTTTATGTTATTTGGAAATTCAAATTTCTCATTTGAAGATTTAAGATTTGGTTCAAAAGAAGGAGAATTATTAAAACATAGAAATACGAAAAATAATATGAGAGATAGTTTTAAATGGGATTTCATATTAGGCGATAAAATTTGTAAGAATTGAATTATTTTACTTTTAATTTTCTTATATATAAAGTTTAATTTGAGAACTCTATAATGTTTGGTTATTCCTACAATATTAAAGCAAGAGATCTAAATAATTTAAAATCCTTCTTGGGAGAACTTCATAAAATTCTTATTTGGAATCTCATTATTTTAAATAATAAAAAATGGTTAATTTGCTTGAGCTGTGAGATAACAAATCAATCACGGTGAAAAAATATTTATGAGTGAAGAGAATCATAATCTTGACCAACATGAATTAGAAAAAATCCGTATGAGAAAAATGAAAGCAATAATGGAGGCAAAAAAGAAGAAGGAAGTCGCTCAAGAAAGATTTGTATCTATTTCTGAAAAAATTGATTTTATATTGCAGGTTGTTTTGGATCCAGAAGCATATAGTCATTTAATCAATCTAAGAACTAATGAACCATATATTTATCAAGCAATATATAACGAGCTAATAAGTCCTGATGTTGTTCAAAATATTGATTATTTATTAGCAATAATCAGGCGTCAAGGAGGTGTTCCAAAGAAGATTCCTCTTGATGCAATAATATATTTAGAACGAAAAGTTAAAGGAATAAAGAGTAAAATTCAAGTAAAACGAGGAGATGATATGATGGACTTGGGTTCTTTTCTAACTAAGGAAAAGTAATTAAGCTGTTTGAAATCATAATAAGCAGAAAGAATTTTTACTGTTCCCTTCCAGAGATTATTGCTACTACTTCCCATTCATTATTAGGAAGAGATTTTGCGGAGATATCAAAAAATTGGAATGCAAAAGGCCTACCAAATATTTGTTCTACCATAAAACCAAAAGAACTTATTGTAAATATAAAAATTCTTTTTAAAATAGATTCAGTGTTAGTGTTAATGCGCAATTGGTGTATCACATCTTGAATAACTTCAATTTCTTTATAATTATAATGGTATTTGAACACTAGTTTAAAATCAACAGGAGTTGGTGCTTCTGGTGCCTCAAATGTAAGTCCTCTCTTTCGAAAATGAAAAAATTCATTCAAATAAAAAGAAAAAATTTCTTCATAATGATCTTTTAAGAGATGAGAAATACGAGAACGTTCTTTGTACTCAGGCCAATAATTATTCATTAATTCTAAAAGCCTAGGGTAATTTTTATACTTATTTTCACTCTCTTTTTTCAAATAATTAAGTAATTGATTTTTAAGGGGTTTAAATTCAGATTCTTGACCAACACGCATTATAAATTTACGAAATTTGACACTCATTCTTGATATGGGGAAAAAAGTTTTATTTAAACAATTTTATATAAGAACTATTTTATTTTTTCCTATGATATTTTGATAATATAAGTTCTTTTATTTATTACTACTTTTTTTTTGAATTTATCTATTATAAACTAGAATAATAAAAGAAAATAGTATTTATTTACATTAATAAAGTTAAAAGGAATTTTAATTTTAATTGAATCATGGTTGATAAAGTTGGTTTAATTTATACAGATGATTATCAGAAATATGATTTTGGCCCAGATCATCCTTTAAGACCCTTAAGATATAAACTAACGTATAGTCTTATGGAAAAATTAAAACTCTTAGAACATGAAAGATTAACACTTCTAAAACCTCGTTTGGCAACACAACAAGAAATTGAAAGCGTACATTCACCAAATTATGTTGAAATCGTTAAAAAATTAAGCAAAAATCCTAATGATAAAAATATTGTTCCTTACCGTTATGGTTTGGGTCCTGGAGACAATCCTATCTTTAAGGGAATGTATGAAGCCTCTGCTTTGATATGTGGAGCATCAATTATAGCTGCCGAAACTGTCTGGAATGACGAAGGTTTTAAAATCACATTTAATCCCGCAGGTGGTTTGCATCATGCAATGAAGGATAGGGCATCTGGATTCTGTATCTTCAATGATATTGCTGTTGCTATAAAATATCTTAAGAAATTGAAGAAGGATATTAAAATTGCATATCTAGACATTGACTGTCATCACGGTGATGGCGTTCAATGGCTTTTTTATGATGATCCTAAAGTCTTAACAATATCATATCATGAAGATGGTAGATTTCTATTTCCAGGAACAGGATATGTAAGTGAAAACGGGGAGGGTGAAGGAAAAGGATTTTCTATAAATTTTCCTTTATTACCAGGAACAAATAACAAATCTTTTATTAATTTATTTAGAAAAACAGCACCAAAAATATTGGAGGCATATAATCCAGATATTCTAATAACTCAACTAGGTGTTGATACGTATTTTGATGATCCTTTAACTCAAATGGGATTTTCTTTAGCATTATATAGAGATATTGCTCAGACTATAAAAACTTCTGCTCGTGAATATTGTCAAGATAAATGGTTAGCCGTTGGTGGAGGAGGTTATTTGATGAGTGTAGTACCAAGAGCTTGGACAATTTTCTTAGCTAGAATGCTTGATGTAGAATTAAAAAATGAATTGCCAAATAGTTGGATAGAGGAAGTGAAAAAAAGTGCTCCTTTTGAAGAAACCCCTTATTTATTATGGGATAGAGGAGAAAAAATAGAAGTCCAATGGTTGTCTCAACCTGAAATTGCCAAAAAAATTATGAATTACACAAAATCCTTAATAGAACTCTCAAATGAGAGATATATCCCTAAATTAAGTAGAATTTAGTTAATTGAACTAAATTAAGAATAGGAGTTAAAATTTTATAATAAAATAATCTTTATAATCTAAAATTTCCCTGCTCTTCTTCCTGCTAATAGCGCAATTACTCCTGAAATTATAGGAATAACAATTCCGATGAAAGGAATGAAAAGTTCGTAATTCTGAAAGTAAGTATCTGTCCGCATTACTAGATAAAAAACGAGTAGAATCGGTGATACAAGTATAAGTTTTCCGCTAGTCTTCCAATATACTTCAAATTTAGCCAGTTCCTTTGCTTTTGCCATAACCGCTGTTACTGTTAGCATAACTCCCCCTGTAGTCAGAAAGATCGTAGCAAAAATCCCTATAGCAACAATGGGAAACCAAGCCCATTCGAGCCCTAGAGGTAAAGTAAGGCTTAGTCCAAATTGAAATATTAGATGTGTATTAGTTGCTATACATACATCTTCGAAATTGTACGCTATACATCTTTCAGCTAAAGCATATGGGATGAAAAGTGATATAATTGTTAATATTCCAGCAATTAATGATAATTTTCTGGTTTTATTAACTCTTTTCCGCCTTTTTAGTTCTGCTTGGTCTATTCGTTCTATTTCTTCTTGTTTTGTAACTTCCATCTTTAACTTCTCTTACTTTTTGATTTGATATATAAATTGTAAATGCTATAAAAATTATTTTGTATCATTACTTAAATATTTAATTTCTCATTTCATCTTAATTCTAACTTCGATAATAAGTTATTATTTTCTTAATAAAATTAAAACTATCTGTTAATTATTCTCAAAGATGTATGTTTTATAGAAGTTTATAAAAATTTATTGAAATAATAGTAATTTT
>JBHLNL010000105.1:0-12465 GCA_048941605.1 Promethearchaeota archaeon
AATAAAAATTAATTTAAGTTTATGTAAAAATATTTAAATTCAAAATTTATTTTATCTTTAATTTACTTCATATTAATAAATTAAATAAATTCTTAAATATTATAAAAAAAATATAAGAATTATAAAATTAAATAGTAAAAACCGACATGAGTGGTGCTTTATGTCAAGTTTTAAACTAAAAGTATTATTAACTGGAGCAGCTGCGGTTGGTAAGACAAGTTTAGTACAGAGATTCATCAAAAACCGCTTTCAGGCAAATTATAAATTAACCGTAGGGGTAGACATACTTACTAAGGATGTAGAATTCAGACCGGGTGAAATTGCTACACTTTCTATATGGGATATTGGAGGTCAGCAAAGATTTGAGTTTATACGAAGTACTTTTTATAAGGGTGCCGCAGGAACATTATTAGTATTTGATCTTACTAGAGAACAGACATATACGGAAACAAGAAAATGGTTAACTGAAATAAAACAATTTGCTGGTGAAAATATTCCTTTTGTGCTTATTGGAAATAAAGCAGATTTAATAGAAGATGTCGGTATTGTTATTGATCGTGATGATGCTCGTGCATTTGCAGAAAGTCAAGGGAGCATTTATATTGAGACTTCTGCTAAAACAGGAGTAAATGTTGATGAGGCTTTTACTGAACTTACTCGTCGTATTATTGATTCTAGAACTTAAAATTGGCGTGTTAACTTATTTATTTCAGAATTTAACCTATATATGATAAAAATTATATTCTATAAAATTTCAAATCTTTTTTAATTCAAATAACTCTTATTATTTAATATGTTCAAATTCCTCATAAAGATCATCGTGAATTACATTTATGGCATCGATTAATTTATCTCTTTCAATAACTAATGATAAATTTAGTTCATTGTGACTTTGTGAGATTGCTTTGACATCTATACTCTTCTTAGCAAGAGCTTTAAATATTTCCACTTTCGTTTTATTTTCAAGGATTTTAACACCAATGATATTAATTACAGCAACATCTTCACATTTTATTCTAAAGAATTCAGAAAAAAATTCTGAATTTTTCAAGGCATTAAGTGCTTTCTTGGAATCTTCGTCTCTTACAATAAATGATGTACTTATTTCAGATGAACTTTGGGCTACTAGAGAGACACTTATTTGATTTTTACTCATAACTTTAAACATTTTAGCTAAAACGCCGGGAACATCCACCATACTTCCTGAAATAATGGTAATTATTGATGCAAATTCTACAACAGAAATTCCTTTAATTTGTTCTTTATCAGTTCGTTCAGAAATTTGTGTAAAATTCTTTTCTAAAGGCTTATCGAAATTTCTTATTTCTAATGGTATCTTGTGTTTTTCAATCGCTTCTAGACATTTTGGATGAAGTATCTTAGCACCAAAATTTGCTATATGTTTAGCTTCCTCATAATCTAGATTCTTAATAAGTGAGGATTGAGGTAAAAACTTAGGATTTATAGCTAATAGACCATCTACATTTTTCCACAGAATTACTTTGATATTTTTATCATTTCCTACCTCGTATAAACTTCTTGCTAAGATAGTTGAAGTATAATCAGAACCCCCTCTCCCTAAAGTTGTAATATAACCTATCTTATTTCTGCCAATAAAACCAGTTAAACAAACTATAATATCTTTATTAGGATTTTCCAGAATTGGAATTAATAAATTTTTAATACGAGCGTTTGTTAAATTGTATAATGGATAAGCATTATTGAATTCATCATTGGTGATAATTAATTTATTTGCGGGAATATATACTGAATCTATACCATTATTCAAGAGGTATTGGTTCAAAATATAAGTAGATAATATCTCTCCAAAACTTAATATATAATCTTTATAATATGGCTCTAAACCGAATTCTTTAATATCAGAAAATGTATCCTCTAATTCACTTAACTTATCATCTAACCAGTCTTTAACTTTAGTATAATTTTCAGAATCTTCAATAAAGATTTGTTCAATTATATCAAGATGCTTTTTTTCAATTAAGGCCATATATTTATCAATTTCTTTATCATCATTTACAAAATTCGCTGTTTTTAACAATAAATCTGTAATTCCTTCCAGTGCAGATGCAACATATATTTTTTTTACTTCACTATAAATTTTTGTAATATTGAGAATTTTACTAAATGCTTCTTTATTAACAAGACAAGAACCACCAAATTTCATTACAACTATAGTCATTTTATTTACCGATTTTCCTTAAAACTGTATGGCTTCCAAAATATAAATATTAATTATATTTAATTAGATACGTTTTATGCCTTTAATTTTTTTTTAAGTAAAAGTCAAATCAAGTTATTATTTCATAATCATAATGATCGATCTTCATTTGCATTCATCAGCATCCGATGGTATTGATACACCTTTACAATTAATTAAAAAGGCAATGGAACTTAAATTAAAAGCAATTGCCATAACTGATCATGATACGATAGATGGTATTGAACAATTCATAACATTTGGAGAATCTAAAGAAGTTATAGTAATTCCCGGGATAGAAATTTCAATCAAACATGAACCAAAAAGAGAATTAATCGATATTCATATTATTGGTTTAAATATAGATTATACATCTAGTAAACTGATTAACACAATTAATGATCAAATTAAAGGAAGATTAGAACAAAAAAAAGCGATTTGTAGTCGCCTGAAGAAAGAATTTGGTTACAATATTACATTCGATGAAGTGCTAGAAATTACAGGAAGTAAGGTTATTGGTCGACCTCATATTGTTGAAATTATGAAAAGAAATAATCCTGAAAAAACAAAACTAAAATCTAATGAGGAATTATTCAAAATGATAAGTATTGGTGGAGATGCATATGTAGAAAGAAAAGTAGAATTAAATCTTGAAGAATCAATTGAATTAATTAAATCTGTGGGGGGAATTCCCATTTTAGCACATCCTGGAATTTATTCAGTCGCAAATAGGGTGAAATTTATAGAATTGTGTATTAAAGCAGGAATAAAAGGGATTGAAATTGAATATACTTATGCAAAAAATAGACCTTATTTTAACACAGATAAATCAAATTGGGCTCAGAATTATTTCCCTGAATATTTCCGAAAGTTAGCGAATAATTATGGTCTTATCAAATCTGGAGGGTCAGATTATCATGGAGGGAAAAAAAAGATCATAATGGGAGAAGCAAATGTCCCAAATAAATATTTAAAGAGATTTATTTAAATTTAATTTATCTTCTCTATAAATATTAGTTTATTCACCGAGAAGCTCAGATATTTCATAAATTTGTTGATCAATTTTATCCATCATTATTTTAACTTTCTCTTTCTTATCTTGAAGCTCCTCTGATGTTATTTCACCCTTAAGTTCTTGCATATCAAAATCAAGTGCCATTTTAGTTAGATGAGCCTTTTTTATTTTCAAATCTAGCAAGGATTGTTTCAATTTCTCTTTTTGTTGGATAGTCATTATTGTAGGAGGTTTTTTTGTTTCACTAGAGAGAGGTTTTATTGGTATTTCACTAGGTTTTTGAGGTATCTCTCTGAATACAGGTTCTAAAATTGGTTTAGGAGTTATAGGGATATCCGGTGGTTTTATATTTGCTTTCTCTTTTTCTTCTATTAATTTTAATGGTGAAACTGCTACAGGAGCTTTTGGTCCTTCTACATTTTTAACTTGACTATTGGGTGACATTTTTAATTTAGATTTTGCATCTTCTGGAACCACTTCAACAGATTTTGGTCTAGCCCTAATCATAAAATCTTCTGGGTTTAATTTTAAACCTGGAATCACCGGTTTAATTTCAGATTCTTTAGAGAGAGTTTGCTTTTCAATATCCTCGTTTTTTATAACTGGCAAATCTTTTTGAGTGTTTTGAATAGAGAGATCTTGAGATTTATCAATTCTAGGGACTTCTATTGGTGTTGTTGGAAATTGTGGAGTAGTTTTTTGGGGAGTTTGTTGAGGTGGTAACTTTGGAGGAGGTGGTGTTCGTTGAATTTCTATTTTTTGGACTGGAAGTGAATCTCGCAGTTTCTTTTCATCAGTTTCTATAGGCGCTGCTGGTACAGGTGGTGGAGCACCTACTTTTTTAAGCATTTCCTTTATTTTTTGTGATTTTTCAAAAAATTCTTTACCCAAAGAATCATCTCCCAATTCTACACATAAATCACTTATTTTATCAAACAGAAAGGCAGACTTATTAAAATCAGCACTCTTCAGAGCTTTAATCGCTTCCTCAGTTAATTTATCTCTCTCAAGCAGGGGTTTTAATAGAGGAGAAACCTCTGCGCTCATCTCTAAGACGTCAGCTATTATTTGAATCATTTTATCACGATTATTAGGATCTAATGCTATCATAGAATAAGCTTTTAAACCTAAAACATTTTCTATTTGAACAGAATTCATAGCCTCTTTTAAATCCTGTTTATTGCCTATTACAGCAGACTGGGCGTTTGGAGCTTGTTCTTTTATTAATTCCAAAAAATATTTACTTTTTTCAACATTTTCTAATGTTGAATTAGTAATTAGAAGAACAGCATCACTGCCTTTTATAAAATTATTCCATAAATAACTAAATTGCTCTTGTCCAGCAAAATCCCATAGATGAAAATGTAATTTTCCAATTTTGATTGTTGCTATGTCTCCTGTAATTGTTGGTATATGCTGCATAGGAATTTCATCTGCTTTAATTAATCTAGTAATTGTTGTTTTCCCAACTCCGGAAAATCCCACTAATGATATTTTAGGGCGTAGATTTCGATGAATTGAATCTATAGTCGGATCAAAAACTTCAAAAGTCTTAGCATCAAAACGATGATGTAAAATATCTTCGAATAAATTTAGGAATTCATTTTTACATTTAACTAATTCTTTTTTAATATTTTCAAATTTATCAGTTAAGCTTGTAACAAACAAAAATATAAGATTTTCATCTTTTTCAGTTATGAATGATACTCTAAATTTGTAATAATCGTGAAAATCTGTCTTGGATTCAGATCTAATTAATGATTCATTAATAATATCTTCCACTAAAAGATCTAAAGCTTCTTGTTTCAGAGCTTTCCCAAAATGCCTATAATATAAAAGCTCATTACCTCTGTATATTAAAACTTGTCTTAGAATAACCATTCACCTTAATAATCTTAATGTTTATCTTATAATTAACTAGAAATATGCTTGACTAAATCTTTTATAATTGAGTATTTATCCTTTCTAACTTTTTCTCGCTCTATAGTTTCTTCTATTTTAATAATTTCTTTTGAAAAATCAAATACAGAAAATTTCTTAATCTCCTCTTCCGTTATGCTTTCACTTAATTTCTTTAAAAACACACTAATACTAGGCATAAACTTGGCTAAATTTACATTTAAATCTAATTTTGAAATTAAAATTAATTCTTTACTAAAAGTAAACAAATAATTATACTTTTGTGCTTCCAATGCGAAAGAGTTTATCTTATTTAAATTTAATTCATTAGCTATTTCTTTAGAATTAGCAATTAAGGATAATATCGCTTGGGGGATAACCTTTCCTTTAGCAAATTCCTTTATTAGAGACCCCAGTATAATCCCATATTTGTTTGATATAGCACATTCAGCATTTAGGTCAGATTTTAATTGGGAGATAATTTCTTCGTAATTAATTTGACTCATCTTTTAGAGATAATGTTTTTAAATAAATAATGAAAATGTATTTATTTATATTTGTTTAGTTATTAGAATCATTATATCACTATTATCTTAGCAATTTTAGAAGAAAATTTAATGTGAAAACTTACAAAACACATTTTTTGGAAAAGCAATCTGATATTACTATTATTTCTGATTCAAAAACCGCAATTTCTAGAGCAAAAGAAAGTTTTTATTTTCATAGAGAAAATCTTGAGAGATATATAAAAACTGATAAACAATTTCTTAATTCTTTTTCTTCTGTAAAAGTGAGCACAAACTTTGAAATTGTTAAAATTATGGCTGAAGCAGCAGAAATCTGTGATGTTGGCCCTATGGCGGCAGTTGCTGGTGCTTTAGTAGATTTAATGATTATCCCAATGAAAATTCAAAATAATGGTAATTTACATCCTTGTAAAGTTGCTCTAGTCGAAAATGGAGGTGAAATATCAATAGATTCCGAAAAACCTATAACAGTTGCATTATATGCAGGACAAAATGAATTAAATTTAAATTTAGGTTTTTTAATTAGAAAAGATGATTGTCCAATAGGGATAGGGACAAGCTCAGCAACGATAGGTCACGCAATTAGTTTAGGACAAGCAGATTCTGTGACTATTTTCGCTAAAAATGCAGTTTTAGCAGACGCAGCAGCTACAAAAATAGGGAATCTTGTTAAAGGTGATGATATTGAAAAATCAATAAAATTAGGTTTAGATAACATTGAAGATATTGATGGAGTTTCAGGTGGTTTTATTTCCAGAGGAAATAAAGTCGGTCACGTTGGTAAATTACCTCAATTAATAAAGATTGAAGGAAAAAAATATCAAATACTAAATAAAGCGAAAGATCTATTTTTACCGATTGATTTTGAAATTTTTAAATAATCTTATCTTTAATAATTTTTACTATCCTTTGAGAGGTTTTTCCGTCCCATTTCTCAATATATTGGCCTTTCTTATAAGAATCAGATAAAATCTCCTCTAGACATTCTTTTAATTTATTAAAATCGTCTCCTATTAATGTATTAGTTCCTTTTTCAATGGTTATTGGTCTTTCTGTGTTTTTTCTCAGTGTTAAAATAGGAATTTTCAAATAAGAAGCTTCCTCTTGAATTCCCCCCGAATCTGTTAAAATGAATTTTGAATTTATCATCAAATTTAAAAATTCTAAATAACCTAAAGGCTCAGTTAAAATTATATTAGCTCTGTTGAGATACTCTTCTAAATTGAATTCCTTCAGATTTTTTAGTGTTCTTGGATGAACTGGGAAGACAATTTTGATACGTGTTTGAATATAATTTAATAATTCAATTACATTCTTTAGATCTTTTACTTTGTCTACATTTGATGGCCGATGGATAGTCACTAATCCGTATGATTGACATTTTAAATCCAATTTGTTGTAATATTCAATTTTTTGCGCACTTTTCATATTTCTAGCTAAATTATCAATCATAATATTTCCAACGAAAAAGATTTTCTTAGAATCGATTCCCTCCTTTTTTAAATTAGACAAAGCACTTTTTTCTGTTATAAATAGGTAATCTGCAATTTGGTCTGTTAGTCTCCTGTTGATTTCTTCTGGCATCATAAGATCATAACTTCTTAATCCTGCCTCAATATGAGCTACCTCGATAAATAGTTTTTTAGCTACTAATGCGCAAGCAATAGTAGAGTTAACATCACCTACAACAACAACTAATCTCGGTTTTTCTCTCAATATTACCTTCTCAAACTCAATCATTATTTTAGCAGTTTGAATAGCATGTGAACCAGAGCCTACATTAAGAAAATAATCCGGTTTTGGTATTCCTAAGTTATCAAAAAAAATTTTGGACATATTGTAATCATAATGCTGACCTGTATGAATTAATTTAAAGCCTAAATTTTCTTGATTTAATTCATATATTAAAGGAGCAATTTTCATAAAGTTAGGTCTTGCTCCTCCTATTATAAAAATTTCATTAGTCATTTTTTTTTATTAGATCATACGATTTTAGAATTTGATATTAAATTGCATTAAATTTTGAAGGAAATGAATCAATAAATTTATTATCATTATTTGAAGAGCATTTTATATTGAATTTTCTAAAAAAATTAAGGATAAATTTTATCATTAATAATCTACAAAATTAAAAACTAAAGGTGTTATCTGAAAATTATATACATTTCTGTGAATAAAAGCCTCAATATATCATTGGAAATCTGTTTCTCTAATTTTTTATATTATCAATAATTTCATAAAAGTATATAATTATAAGAAGCAAAAGATTTTGACTTTATTTAAAAAAACTAGAAATTTAAGCCAAAATAACGTATGGCAAAAATTATTTGGAAATTTTTTATCATTATCTATTTATCAAGCTTTAAATTTTATGACTGAATTAATCATTTTAGTTCACCTTACTAATACTCTAGGTGTATATAATTATGGAATTATCGCTTTTGCTATTTCATTTATACTGTTTTTTCAAATAATAACTGAGTATGGTTTCGAGCATTCAGGAACACGTGCTATCTCAAAATATCGAGCTGATCAAAAGAAACTCAAAAAAATTTATAGTTCAATTAATTATGTGAAGATAATTCTTTCAAGTGTCTGTTTTGTAATACTTTTAATTGTTGTTTCTATATTCGAAATATTTCGAGAAAATTCAGTTATCTATTTTTTCCTGTTTGGGCTAATAATTCAAAGCATCTTGTTTCCAATGTGGTTCTTTAGAGGTATTGAGAAGATGAAATATATTACTATAATCAATTTTATTGGAAAGACTGTACTCATTGCTTTAATCTTTTTATTTATTAATTCAAAAACAGATTATGTTTTATATCCATTATTTGTATTAATTATCGCAATTTTTATAGGATTGATATCCCAAATTTTTATATTTAAAAAATATAGAATGAAATTTGAGAAAGTATCATTAAAAGATATTAAATTCCAGTTTTCAATTGGCTTTTTCATGTTTCTGGTTTATTTTTCTACTAATATTATTAATAACCTAAATCCATTTATTTTAGGTTTATTAGTTGATTATACAGATGTAGGAATTTTCACTACAGGGTATCGGATCATTCAGATATTTGTACTTATCATTTCTTTAATCACAACTACAGTCTTTCCTCATATAGTGAAACTTGTCTATGAAAGAAACAAAAAAATGGAATCTAGTATATTTAAGTTTATCAAAAAGGTTCTGATAATAATTGTTCTAATCGGTTTGGCTTCTTTTGCTTTTCTTTTTATTTTTGCTGATTTAATTACCGGAGTTTTATTCATTTCTGAATATAGAGAAACTGTTAATGTTATAAGAATTTTAGCAATTGCTCCCTTACTTATTGGTATTGGCCATACACTCACTCTTCAGATTTTAGTACCTTTAGAATTTGACTCCCCTGTAGCTGTAATTTATGGTGTTTCTGCTATTGTTGATCTCATATTATGCTTTATCTTTATCCCTCTATTTGGGTATTTAGCGTTATGTTTTATTATTATTATCATACGTATTATACCAATTATTCTTTCCTTATTATGGATTAAAAGAAATAAAGCAAAGTTAAATCTTTTAAGTCTATAATAATATCAATTTGAAGATTAAAACTAGTTTTTAATAAGATTTTAAATCAATGAATAATTGTTCAAAACGAAATTAATTAAAATATTAGATTATGGCATCTACTTCATTAAAAAAGCTCATTGGCTTTATTTATAGAACATATAAATTCAAAAATTATATCATTTATACCATTTTAAATAAAAAATTAAAATTAAAAACATTTTTAAGAAGGTTTGTAATTTTCTTTAAGAATATTGAAATAGTGAATAAAAATATTCCTTGGATTCCAATTCATGCCAAACTCTGGCTAGATAAGGTTCTTAAGCCAGATATGAATCTATACGAATTCGGTTCTGGTACATCAACATTATATTTTGCATCAAAAGTGAAGAAAATTATTTCAATCGAACATGATAAGAATTGGTACAATAAAATTAAAGATAAACTCAACCAGAATCAATTAAATAATTGTGAATATATTTTAATAGAACCAGAAGATATCACTGAAAAAAATTCAAAACAAATCGACCCAAAGTATACATCAGATTTAAAAAATTATGAGACATTCCAATTTAGAAAATATGTCGAAAGCATTGATAAGTATCCTGATAATTATTTTGATCTGATTTTTATTGATGGAAGGGTAAGAATAGCTTGTATACTAAATTCAATAAGAAAAATTAAGCTAGGAGGATATTTAGTACTTGATAATTCTGATGAAAAAAAGTATATCCATTCTCATCAAATTCTTAACAGTTATAGCAGACTTGATTTCTTCGATATTGCTCTTGTAAATCCTTATTTGAAAACCTCAAAAATTTCTTTTTGGAAAACTTCAATTTGGAAAATTAAATAACCCAATATAGTGGTATTTCTTCCCCATTCTCAGTTTTAGAAGAGCAAATTTTATTCAAATAAGGAAGATTATGATACATTTCAACTTCCTCACTGGTTAATCGCCCAAATAATTCTAGACCCGATAATAATAAATAATGATCTGTTACAATTAAGAATACATCCATTCCTGTATTTTTTTTTAATTCGGTGAGTATATTTGTTCCATTTTGGATATGAAGGCTAGGATTTAGATAATCATTTGAAACCATTTGAAAATAAATAACATCAGAAAGTTGACGCGAAAAATTATTTTCTTCGAATGGATAACCATAATATATGAAAATGGGATCCCATCCAAATTCTGCAATTATTAAATTTTGGTTAGACTTATAGTGAGAATACCACTGAACAGTACCAATTTCTCGGTTTTTTAAACTATAAAATTCAATTGAGAAATAGATTTCAAAATATGTTGCAATTGTTGAGAATACCGTGAGACCTAAAATAAAAAATTTAATTTTTGATTTTTGAATTGAGTGTGTTTTTACTAATTTATTAATATATGATATGAATCCAATTGAAATTACAATTGATGATAAATAAAAAATTCTGGAAAAGAATGTAAGTGAACTGGTAAAGAAATCGAATAAGAAACCCACTAGTAAAATAATACCTAATCCTAGCCCCCAAAGTAACAAAGGTTTTCCTCTAGGTTTGAATTGGAAAATACCTAACCCCCAAATCCCAAATAAACATATAATTAATATTTCAATTCCAGTAAATACAGTTGTCAACTCAAATTTAAAGAAAAATATATTCAAAATCGTGTAAATACATATGAAAATTGTAACTAGAATAAAAACAATAGGCAGTAGGTATTTATCTTCAATTTTTTTTAACTTTTGGTGTTTTTTCCCCATTATAATTAAAGAATATCTCCCTTTCGTGAAAATCATTGATCTTCGGTAATGTAAAAGTATTAATCCTTCCAATACTCCTATCATAATCATCCCAAATAAGAGATAATACCAAGGGATCCCACTGATTTTACTAAAAACAATAAAATGCCCTGTACTTATGTTTAAGAAATAGAAAATGAAAAAAATACATAAACATAATCCTAATAATATAAGATCATTACCCCTACGATAACTCTTAGCAAAATAAATCAAATAAACCCATAGGAAAGAAACTAGAAAAATCACAGCAATTAGGGAATGGACTAAAAGACAGCTAATAAAAATCACGATAAACATAAAATAAAAGATATATATCCCTGAGAAAATTTGTTGCTTACTTGGTTCCTTTTCTTGAATAAAAGATTGTAATCTTGTATATAAAAGAAAAAATAACATGATCCCTTGAATTAAAGCTAAACTTGTAGGCCAAAATTGAAAAATAATATTTAAAAATCCTAGTGATGATATTGACAAAACAAAAATGCCCAGAATTGCTAAATTCTTATTTCTAAATATTCTCATAAATAGATTATATACTATCAAAACCGTAATTGGCAATATATAAAATATAAAAATTTTAGGAATTAAGATGATATTGACTCCTGAAAAGAAATAGATTAATGCTCCAAATATATGAAAACCAAAGGTACCAAAGTAATCATTTGGTGGCAAATAGTTAATATCTGTAATGAATTTGATAATTGAAATATGCATCCAAGGATCTGTTCCTATAAAAACACTTGTTCCAATCATCGTAAACAAGCAGATCAAAAATAAAAATATAATTAAAAAAACTGAGTTTGAAAGTCTAAACTTTTTTATGAATTTTAAGATTGAAAAATTATCAATGAATTTACTTTTGTCGTCTGATGTAAGGTTTAATTTAAAGAAATTAATAGTTCCTTTCTTTAAGTCTAGAATTATGAGCCAAAAAAGAACTAGAAGGTAAGAAATTAACAAAATTAAGAAGAAAAACCATTTCGTTAATGCAAATCCTATATAAAACCCAAAAATTCCAGTAATTATGTAAAATGATAAATTAATTACAATAGTAATAGTTAATCTTTCCAAAAAATTAAAATTTTTATCTTTAAAAATAATATAAATAATTGGATAAACTGGCAAGAATAAAAGAGCAAAAATTGTACTCAAATAAACAAAGAAATGAAAAAACCAATCTAAAAAGAGGATTTGAGATAATCCGGAAATAAGATCAAAATTTATAATTTTTAGAAATATAAATCCTAAGGATAATAATGATATCAGACTTATTAATAAATTAAATCGTATTTTAATGAAGTAGATAGCTTTATTTAAATTCGAACTCTGAATTTTCATTCTTATTTTTATAAAAGGTTGTATTTAATATTTCAATTTATAATTTAGATATAATAAAAATACATCAAATAAATATAATTATAATAGATTTAGTTGAGGAGGATATTTCATAATTAAGT
>JBHLNL010000106.1:0-12449 GCA_048941605.1 Promethearchaeota archaeon
TGGTCAAGAAATTCAAAAAATTATTTCTGATCTTAAGGTAAATCCAGATACTCAGTTTGCTTTTGTTAGCCAAGGGAAAATTGATGCGATTAAAAATTTAAAACCATCGGATTTATGTTTATTTTTAGAAGAAGGCATTGGATTAAAAGATTTAAGAAATGAAATTTTACTGCAGAAATATAACCTTCTAGATTTAAACAATGAACTTCAATCTTTAAAAAGCAAAAGAAATACCTTAAATATTACTTTGGATCTTTTAAATCCTAAACTAGAGCGTTTGAAAAAAAAGAATGAATTATTAGCAGATAAAAAGAATTTTAATGATGAGCTCTTATGGGCTAATAAGGGTAATTTAGAAAAAGAAATTGCCAATATTAAAGATCTTATTAGAAATGTCACACAAGTCTTAGAAGGAATTAAAAAAAAAAAGGAGATCTCTGATAGAGAGATAAATGCATACTCAAATAAAATTTCAGGTAAAGAAGTTAACATTAATAATCTTTCAAAGAGAGTAGGTGAGTTAGGTTATAAAAAGCAAGATCTAGTTTTAGAAATTCAAACTTGGCAGAAAGAAAAAATTACGGCAAAACAAGAATTAGATTTATTATCACAAAAGATCGATGAAATTAAAAAAATTATAGATAATTTTGAGAAACAAAAAGAACGAATTGACAATGAATTAAAAATTATAAAGAGAGAAAGTAAAAATGCAGGATTAAAAATTGACAAATTAATATCAGAGCAAGATCTATTGATAAAAAAAATTAAACAAAACAAAGAACTTCTTGATGAATTTAATCAAATAAATCATTTGAAACAAGAGAAATTAATGAAACTTCAAGCGAATGAAAAATTAATGTTAACTTATAATGATGAGATTAATCAGTTATTTCAAAGTTTTAATGATATTGAACATAAATTAGAGAAAAATAAGTGGTTCTTAGAAAATCCTTCCAAAAATCTTTTGGTTCAGCTTGATAAAGAACTTAAAAGAGTATCCTTGAGATTATATGAATTAGATTCTGAAATAAAACAAATAGAAATCTCAAAATCAAAAAAATTGAATAAACTAAAGCTTTTACAGGCTTCACTTAGAGAACGCCGAGTAATTCTTCCCTCAAACATTAGTATTCTTAAAGAGGAAATAAGCAAGAGAGGTCTTAAAGTCAAAGGTCCTATTATTGATTATTTAAAATATGATGACGTGTTAAGCTATGCAATTGAATCTGTTCTTGGTGAAAGATTACTTTATAGTTTTGTTGCTGAAGATTGGGATACCTTAAGCTTACTTAAACGGTTGAAAGAAAAATATGGAGCGTATTGTAATATTTATCTCCCCAAGAATTTGAACATTATTCCCATGACTAAAATTTCTGCAAACGGGGTTCTTGGTTATTTAGTAGAATTAATTGAGATCATTGATGATGATACCGATATCAAGAAAGTAATTTATTCAAAGGTAAAGAATTGTCTTGTTGTAACTGACTATCGATCAGGAAGAGATTTGTATCGTATATTGAATTTCAAAGGAAAGTGTGTTACTTTAAAAGGAGAACAAATAGTTTCATATAAATACGTGTTTGAAACACCTTATTTAAAGAGACTAAAAGGATTGCTAAGCGCTGGCACCCAAAAAGAGCAATCTATGGTATTAGAATCTGAAATTAAGTCTTTAAGTAAAAGAGTTTCAGAATTAAAAATTGATCAAAGTAATTTAGCTACAATTCAAAAGGAGATATTTAAAAAGAAGGACTCTTTCAACGATCTTCTTTATAATTTTAATCAGAAACAGAGAATTACATCTAAAAAGAATCAATTATATGGAGAAATACATGCTTTAGAAAAAATAAATACAGATATTAAGGTTGAGATAAAGAACATAGAAAATCAAATTGAAGTTCTGAAATCTAAAACAGAACCAGAATTTTTCAAATGGAATGACAGAATTAAAGAAATTCCAAATCAATTATCAGTTCTTAATGGAGAAAAGAAGAAATGGGATTTAAAATTAAGTGAGAATTCTGAAATTTTCAAAGATGTGAAAGATAAACTTAATGAGCATGTTTATGAAAGTGATTCAATGCAAAAAGAATATGAAAGAAAGAGGGAAGCTTTTCAAAAAGCTGATAAAACTGCCTTCAATATATATCGTCAATTAGAAAATATTGAACTAGAGCTTGAGACAACGGAGAATGAAATTTCAAATTTAAAAGGAGAGATTCTTCTCTTACAAAATAAAAAGAGTGAATTAGAAAGGAAAAATATTCAAATAGCCTTAAATTATGAACAAGAAAACATTAAACTAAATACTTATAATCAAGATCTGGACTCAAAAAAAAATGATTTGGCAAGGATTAATTCTGAGATAGGTCCATTGATCTCAGAAGAATTAATTAAGATTCGTGCTATAGATGAGATAAAAGAGGATATTTCAAAAATAGACAAAGAATTAATTAAGTATTATGATGTTGATGATTCAATTCTGGTTGAAAAGGATCAGATAATAGCATCTCTTAAAGAAATATCAAAAAATCAAAAAGACTTAGAAAAAGATATTAAAGCAGCCATAGCAACAGAAAATCAGATGGAAAAAACCTATTATGAGAAATTTAGAGTTGTAATTGAAAATCTCCAGCAGAGAGTTAATCAAAAATTTGAAGATTCTAAAATAAAATCTTATTGTTCTCTTGAGATTATAGGAAATATTGAAGATTTAGGAGTTGATATAAAAGCAGCAACATCAAAAGAACAATTAAAATCTTTCACAGCTCTTAGTGGAGGTCAAGTGTCTTTAATATCGATCTGTTTGATACTTTCTCTTCAAGAAATCAAGCCTTCTCCTCTGTGTTTATTGGATGAACCTGGAATGTTCTTGGATGAGAAAAATTCTGAAGTAGCATATCAGTTAATAAAATCAACATTAGAACAAAATCCGATACAATTATTTATGTTCTTGCCAAAATCTTCAAATTCATTATTTTTACTTGCTGATAAATTGATTGGAATTGCTAGAATAGGAAAAAATGAAATCTCTTCTGTATTTAAACCAAAAATTATCAAAAAGAAATAACTGATGATTATAAATGGAATATAGTGATTTTTCTAAAGAATTAAATAAAAAAATTGAAATTATTAAAACAAAAGTTCTTTCAGGGGAAATCTCACTTTTAGATATTGAACTAGTATCGATTTTTAAGAATTTAAAAGATTCTCTCAATATCTTTAATATTAATAATTATTCGATGACATATAAGAGTGCTTTTCATTTACTTAGTCAAAAATTTGAAGAATTAAAAATATTCCTTAGTTATTTGGATAATAAAGATAAATTTTTAGCATTTTTAAAAACTAATCCAAAAGATATTGAAATATTTCAATTATTTGGGGATTGCTGGAGAAATCCTTTTACTGTTGATGTGTTATCCTTGGAATTTATGGAATATTCTAAAAATCGATTAGTTGCTAAGAAAGGAGAACCACTAGTGATTGAAGCAATTGATAAAGTTGAGATAAAAGAGAATTTTATTTTAGAATTGACTAGTGAAAAATTCACTGATAAAATGCTAGCTTTTTATGAAAAGATTAAAGATCGATTACCATGCTCATATGAATAGATTTTTGAAGATGAAAAAGATCAACTGATAATTTTTGAAAATTTTGTATTTCTGCTACATTTACTCCAATTAGATAAAATCAAGTATCAAAAAGAAACGAATTTTTTATATTTATAGAAGAGAGGAATTAGAAATGAATGAATTGACTATTATGATGCACTTACTTAGTAAAAAAGTAAATAATTCTCAAATAGGAGCAACTCAAGAAGAAATTCTAAACACTTTAAATGTTAAAGATAAAAATAAGGTAATTTATTTTCAAAATATGATTAAAAACCTATCAAGTTACCTTAAACCTTTAGGTCTACAAGTAAGATTTAATCCTTTAAATTCTTATTGGTATATTTCTTTCGATCCCGAAGCGACTGAACTTTTATCAGCAAATCCATTTAATGGAAATCCTAGATTAGCAGCAACATTATTTTGTATATTAATAAGTTGTTTTAATAGTTCAGGGGAAACTACAATTCAAAAAATTAAAGAAATTAGAAAAAAAAAGGGTGTCTTAGATGATATTAAGGAATTAAAAGAAATGGGATTTCTCAATTATGAAAAGAATTTAAATAAGGTAAATTTGACACCATTACTAGGATATGTCTTAGATTTAGAAAAATTATTTTTCAAAATTGCTTTAAAAATGAGAAATTAAAAATTTAATGCGTTGTAGTTATTTCTAAAATCATTTCTGCGACTTGGTTATTGAATGTTTCTATATCTTCAAATCCTTCTATTGTTTCTCCACAGGTAATAAATGTGTCATTAATAGCGATTTTTCGCTTTTCAAAGAAATCGTTAATTTGTTTTTTGACTTCTTCAAGCTTTTTCTCTTTATTACCTTTAACTAAATCAATTTTATTAATACAAACATAAATTTTATCTGGAAAAAATCTGACATCATTAAAAAATTCAAATTGAGTTGCAAGATCTCTATCGAGCGAGAAGACGGCTATAATCTGCGTTGCAATGCGAGAAATTGTAATAATACCCATTTTAACTACGGCACGGGCTCTATCACCTCCCGGGGCAAAAATTGTGTGTGCTTTATTTGTTGAATCTTCTCTAAACACAATTCGATTGGGATGGATAGTTTTTGTTTCTTTTTCATTTAATGCATCTTCCTTTTCTCCACCTGGAACAGTGGCTTCTCCAGAGAAATCTGCTTTTACAACAGAGCATTTTACTCCACCTTTAACTTTTTCAATATCACCTTTTTTTAAGTACCTAACGAATAATCGTAAAATACTAGTTTTACCGACACTTACATCACCAAGAAGTCCGATATTTACCATTTTCTATGCTTCACCTTCTAATAATTTATTTAATAGTAATTCATAATCAGGGATTAAAAATTGTTCAAGTAGAGCATTGTTATATGCATGTATAAGTGCTACTAATATTTCCTTTAGACTTTTTACATTCTTTGAATATTTTATTAAATTCTCTGCAGTAGGGTCTCCATTAAAATCGTTCACTTGGTCATCAAACCCAAATTTTGATAAGTCAGGTAATGCATTGAAAAATCCAAAAGCAGAGTATCCTTGGTATTGGAAAAAGACAAAAAATCTTGTCTTAATATTCTTTATGATTTGAGATAAATATGCCGATGGATAAATTTCTCCTAATGTTAGATCTTCATCTTGTTTGATTACAAAGTATGGAGAGATAGGTGAAACTTGAGTTCCATACATTTCCTTAGGAGGAATAGAAATGAAAGGGAGCTTTTCCGAGACTATTGTCCAAAGATCTTCTCTTTTTTTCTCTAATAAAATATCTTTAATTTCATCATAAGCGAAATAAAAATCTGATTGTAATGCTAATAATGAGCTTAAATAAACTGATAATGAAGCAAAAGTAGCTTCTAAAACCGGTCTTCTGCCCCCATTAGATTCTGAGGGTTTTACAGCTCCCTTCCAGGCTCTTAACCCAGAATAAGCAAAAGATTTCACATCAAAAAAAGCACCTGAAAGGAATAAAAAAGAAGGTGCTTCACCCTTCTCACCGGTTAAGAAATCTAAAGATTTTTGAATTAAAATACTCTCTAATTTTTCATCATGAAATTTAGAGTGGATTATTGGCATTTGCAGCCAAGATTTTTTCTTTGCCAAAATAATTACACTCCTTACGGTTGTTTCTTTAAAATTAATAAGAATTGCTGTATAATTAATTTTTCTTATTTTAATTAAACAATATATTATCTCAATATAATTTTTTGTAGACAGAAGAATATATGGATAGATTCCAACTTAAATATTAAAATTACACAAAATTATGTGAAACTATGGAATTTATAGATAATCTTATAGTTTTTTTAATATTCAATTAGGAGAATAATTAACAAATTTACTTCCATAATTTGCTTAAATAGTCTTATTTTTGAAGTAATTGGAATTTCTAATTGAATTTAAAATTTCTATTCAACCTTTATTTCTTGAAAATTTTTATCTCACAGATCAGAAGATACTTCACTTGCCAAAAGTTCTCTCATTTTCAATGTAATTAAATCATATTCTTCAATTGATTTTAATTGAGAAATTGTTATTCGTTCAATCAAATCTGAACCTTTAAGATAATCATAATTTAAACTCATTTCTGGATTAATTTCTTTAATCTTAACAAGAGCCCCTTTCAGAAATGTTCGGATGAAAACTTCAGAAGATTCTTTGATTGATCTCTTCTTAGGGTCAATGAATTTAATCTCAACTTCATTAAAATCATGAAAATTCAATATACATAGCAACTCTTCTTCATCTTTACTCTTAGAAAAAATTTTTCTTTTAATATTTGTTCCCTTGAATTTTTCTTTTGAAATTTCTTGTACAAAATATTCTTCTTCAATAGGTTTATCAGTTTCCTTAAATAGTGACTTTGAATAAATTTCATCTGCACTATGGAATGATTTACCTGATATGATAGAATTTAATAAATTTAAAACCTCTCTTAATTCATTTATCTCTTTTTGTAATTCTTCGAGCTGTTCTTTTTTTTTATAGTATAGATTTTGAATCGTGCTTAACATATGTGACAATTTCTCAATTTCATTTTCCGTGTCTTTAGGATCCATTGAATTCATATATATTTTATATGAACTTAAATTTATTTAAAAATTAGTGCTATAGATTAATTAAGTAATTTATTTTTGAGTGAAATAAAAATGGAATCAATGATAATATCTCCTAATATAAATGACCCAGAAGTCCAAATTCTCTCAAATGAATTGGAAAAGCGGGGTTATAAGGTCCAATACTTTATTCCTTCAACAATAACAGTAGAGATAGGTTTTCAACAAAAATTTTACAATCAATTTGAATCATTAGAACCTAAAGCAGCTCTTGTTAGAGGTTTTGGAGCTGCAGCAACCCAAAAAATATTTTTTAGGCTTGATATTCTAAGAGCAATAGAAGAATATAATATAAAGTTAATAAATTCAAGAGAATCGTTAGAAATTGCAAGTGACAAATTTTTAACATCAATTTTTTTAGAAAATCATCATATTCCTACACCCAGAACTATTATTTGTGAAGAACCACATAAGGCATTAGACGCATTCGAAGAATTGGGAGGAAATTGTGTTTTAAAACCCTTATACGGATCAAAAGGGATTGGAATAACAAAATTAAATGATAAGGCATTTGCTGAAAATGTTTTATATTCTCTTGCTCAATTAAATCAGGTTTTTTATTTGCAGGAGTTTATTGAACATTATAATCGAGACATACGAATTTTAGTATTGGGGGATAAGGTTGTTGCTGGTATGTATAGAGTTAGTAACAGTTGGAAAACGAATATTTATGCTGGTGCAAAAGCCGAACCAATAGAAATAACAGAAGAAATTGAAAAACTATCAATTAAAGCAGCAAAAATAACCAAAACAGAAATTGCTGGCGTTGATATATTAGAAAGTGAGAATGGATTTACTGTATTGGAAGTTAATTCAATTCCTGGTTTTACAGCATTACAAAAAGTTACAGATATAAATATTGCAGAAGAAATTATCGATTATTTTCTCAAAAATGCTAATGTGTAATTTAATTCTTTAAAATAAAAAAAATATGGAAAAAAGGTTAGTTTTAATTTTTCTGATATTACTGATTATAAAACCTCAATTAATCCTATTAATGCAGCAATAATTAATAGCGCACAGGCTACTATTCCACCTGCAAAAACAACTAATAATATTCCCAACACAAATAGAAATAACCAATGAAATGGAAAGGGACTATCAGGTTTAATGGCTGTATAAATTGTTATAACCGAGATAATAATTCCTATAATTGCATATACAGGGTCATAGAATCCTACATAGCGACCAAGAGGCCAAGCATAGTTTAATAATGCAAATATTTGGCTTGCTAAAGCAACTAGACCTCCAATCACTGTTAAAAATTTCATTATTCCTTCATTCTTGTATTTCTTAGTCATTTCATATCAACTTTTTTCAAATAATAGTTTTTAATAAATTTCTAAATTATAAAAGAATTTAATCTTTTTGATTCTGAAGAATCAATAGGGATAAAAGAGGAATAATAAAACTTTATTTAGTATTTAAATTAAACTATTAATTATGATTACAGGTAATTACCAATCCAAGAAGAAAGTTTTCGCACATACATATTCTATTGTTGCTAGAGACCCAAAAACCGGAGAAATGGGTGTTGGAGTCCAAAGTCACTGGTTCTCAGTTGGTAGTGTTGTTTCATGGGGAGAAGCTGGAGTAGGTGTTGTAGCAACACAATCATTAGTTAATAAGTCATTCGGATTACGAGGGCTTGATCTTTTAAAGCAAGGTAAGACACCTAAAGAAGCTATTGAAATACTTCTTTCAGATGATGAAGGAAGAGCTGTAAGACAAGTTGCTATTCTAGATACTAAAGGTCGAATAGCTACACATACAGGATTAAAATGCATAAAACAAGCCGGTCACATTGTAGGAAATAATTTTTCTGTTCAGGCAAATATGATGCTTTCTGATCAAGTGTGGTCAGCTATGGCAGAAGCTTTTGAGAAGCATGAAAATTTACCTCTACCTGAAAGAATTATTAGAAGCTTGGAAGGTGCAGAATCAGAAGGTGGTGATTTAAGAGGAAAACAATCTGCCGCATTATTGGTTGTAGCTGGTGAAGCTCCAAATAATAAATGGGAAGATCCACTTATTGATCTCAGAGTAGAAGATCATACTGAACCATTGAAAGAAATAAATAGATTATTAAAAGTATGGCGTGCGTATGAACATATGAATAATGGTGACCTCGCAATTGAAAAAGGTGATATGGGTAAGGCACTTAAGGAGTATAATGCTGCTATGGAAAAATTTCCAGATAACCTTGAAATGAAATATTGGACTGCTGTTTCTTTGGCGAATAATAATAAAATTAATGAAGCCATAGATTTGTTTAAAAATGTATTTAAAAAAAATAAGAATTGGCGATTACTTACAGAAAGGTTGCCTGAAGTAGAACTATTGAATGTTAAGGAAGATGAATTAAAAAGAATATTATCTTTAAAATAACATTTGAAGGGTCATAATACCGTGATATTTTTATGTTTTAAATAAAAACATGAATGAAAAAGATGTGTGATTGATGAAAAAATAATACGGTATAAAAATAGTATTGAGATTGCAAAAGAGATATCTAAACGGAAATATGCCGATCACGATTATTATGAAAATTTAATTTCTAAATTTGAAAAGATCTTAAGATTCTATGAAGATTTAAAAGTTTGGAAAGAATTTTCTAAAAGTTAAGAATAGAATTTTCTTTTTCTATCATTTAAATCATATACTTCTTTATTAATGAAAGGAAGTAAGGCACAAATTACAGCTTGAGTGAGAATTTCTGTTCGTGTAATAACATTTTTACTTAAAAAACTAATGGCTCCTAATTCATTTTTCAAATTTTTATTCTGAGCAAGATTTCCCAAAATATCACCAATTTCAGTGTCTTTATCAAATAAAATTTGATCTATTACAAAATCTGGATATTCAAAAGCAATGCCAGAACCGAGTGAAATTTGGTCTTTTTCGTCAATAATGGCACAAAATTGGAAATCCATAAATCCTGTTTTAGTTCTTGGTACTTCAGCCAATCCAGCCTCAATTCCAACTCCATAGATATTATTTTGAATATTTCTTGTATTGATCAAAAAATTTAAGGCGTATTTTGCCCGATTAATCGCCCCATCAATGATACTTTTTAGTCCTATTGGTTGTTTAGCTACTTCTGACTCTGCTTTAATGTTGTAAACCTTAAAATTTTTAAAGTATCTACTAAATGCTTGTTTAACTGAGTTTAATTTAGTAGGATTTAATGAACCGACACAAATATTAATTCCAGTCATAATTAATAGGTATGAGATATATATTGAAACAAATTTATTTTAAACTCTTTTCTTAATATTTCAAACAGCTTATGCATAGGCAAACCGTTTACATTTGATGAAGAACCATTTATTTTATTAATAAACAAACTTGCTTTATCGCTTATTGAATAAGCTCCAGCTCTCCCTTCCCATTCATGAGTTTTAATATACTGTCTTATTTCCTCATCAGAAAGTTCAAGAAATTCAACAAATGTTATATCAGAATCGATAATGATTTTAGAATTTTTCACTTGAATAACAGCAATTCCAGTTATTAATTTATGAGTTCTTCCTATCAATTTTTTAAGAATTTTGAAAGCTTCCTCTTCGTTTTGAGCTTTTCCAATAATTTCTCCATCAATCTCTACTACAGTATCAGCAGCAATAATAATTTTGTCTGATGAGTCGTCAAATACATTATTTTGTGCAATTATAACTTTTGCTTTTGCTAGTTCTTTCACTAATTCATGAGCATCTGAAAACTTTTTTTTGAATTTCTCTTCGTCAACTTTTGTAATGAATGTCTCAAAAGAAATACCTGCTCGTTTAAGAATTTCACTTCGATCAGGCGATTTTGAAGCTAATATAATTTTTTTCAAGATTGTAAATACCTCATTTGACAATTTTATTATAAGAGCATATTTATTGTAAATTTATTCATGATTTTTATATTAAAATAATAATTTCTTTAATGTTAAAGACACATATATTTAATTAATCTTAATAACCAAGTATATAATAATTATATATTAAGTCATTATAATTATGGAATACTTTCCTCTCTGGTATTTTTTCATTATATTTTCTTTTTTGTTTATTCTTTTTAATTATATTCATTTTTCATATAAACCAGATATACTTAATAATATTTTTGGATTCAGTTCATTATTTTGTGTATTTGTTCATATTATTATATTTCTTTTATTTATGAATCAAGAAATCGGACTTCAATCTTTTTTTATACCTTTATGGCTCATGATTTTAGGTATTCCATTGATTTTTATAGAGTTATTAGTTGTTATCTCAACGGTTATTAGCTTAATAATTACTAAAGTTTCTAAAAAGGACTTTACAAGGTTTAGAAAGAAATTAAAAGAAAAAATTGACAATTGGAGTAAAATTAAAAAAGATACCTACAGAAAATTTAATCATGTTTTAATTTTTATTGGCCTTCTAATTCTTTGGTATACTAGTTTATCGATAGTTAAATTTTATGCTGGTGCCATTGATGGAATGATTCCTGAAGAAAATAACATGTTGCTATTATATCTAAGAATTATAAATGAACCTAATTCAATAATTAACGTTCTTTTTTCATTGGGATGGTTTTATTATATCTTATTTTTCTTTTTTTATGCTCTATGTTTATTAATGCTTGCTAATGAATTTACTAGAAAATCACATTTCTTTACTTTCCCTTTCAATATATTTCCTCAATTGTATCTTTCTAATAGAGAAGAAGAAAATTATGGTACTTACCTTTATTTTAATATTGGTCAAATGTTTGCTGCATTTATCTGTCCTCCAATGGTATTTTTTACCATTTTAGGTATAAGCTCAATTAGTGATTTAGTAACAAGTCAAGTTGGTATAAGATATGGAACGAGTTATATTTTGTGGAATAAAAAAAAGACGTGGGAAGGCTCTTTAGCAGGAATGATAACAACCTTTATAATTTGTTTTTTCTTTATTGGGATTTATTGGGGTGTAATTTTTTCAATACTATATTTAGGATTCGATATTTTCACAGACAAACCTTTTAAATTATCAGATAATCTCATAATCCCAATTGGATGTAGTTTAACGTATGTATTATTAAGATTCTTTATTAATTTTAATTACTATTCAATTATATTACAGTGGTTTTAAATAGGAGTAAAATTAATTTATCTGAAGCTGTAAAAATTTTTAAATTATTCACCTTTAAAAGTTAACAATATGTATTTTTTACCTACGAGCTTAATCTTTTTACTATATTTTTTCTTAACTTTAATCTATATAATAAAAAATCGAAAAGTAAAGATTGAAAGCCATTTATTGGCTAATGAGCTATTAATTGCTCTTTTATTTTTAGTTGCGGGGATATTATTTCCTTTTATGTACCGTTTTCATTCTCCTAGTTTAAGCCAAAATTCATTAAATTTTTTATGGTTTTTTACTTCCTTATTTTTTTTAATTGAAATGGGAGTTTGGGCACTTACATTAATTTATAATACTATTATTTCAAAAAAAAATCCTGAAATTATGGAAGATCGAAATTATAGTAGATTTTGTGAAGAATTTAATAAAAATTGGGTAGATGATTTAAAAAGTGAATTAGGAAGAAAATTGCTACATTTATTTACATGTTCAGTAATTTTTTTCTTTTGGATATTAGGAATTATCCTTAATGATATTGGGATTTTAACTCAATGGGGATTAGATACATATAGTTTTTCTTACTGGTTAATAACTACTGTTGGGTATGGTTTTGTGTTC
>JBHLNL010000107.1:0-12446 GCA_048941605.1 Promethearchaeota archaeon
GTACACAAGGATTAATAAACCATTTATATCGCTGATCTTTTTTGCGATAAAAGGAGATTCCTGTAAATAATAAAAATATAAAAAGTGATATAGTAACGTTATACAAAATCTGAATATTGGTAAATGTCATGAGTGAAACAAATGATAAAAGAGAAATGAGAGAGTATAAAGTATATTTTTCTAGAACATTATTTCTCTTGATATTCAGTAAAATTGAAAAGAGTAAGACTAAACTCATAGATAAGAGATAAATTAATATAAAAATTCCTGTAAATGCAATATCAAATCCAACAATTACTCCATATGCACTTAGAATTACAATAATTTCAGTGAAAGTGAAATAACTTAATAAGAAGTAAGATAAAAATCGTAGAATTGGAATAGTGGTTCTTTTGGAGAGAATAATCGAATAAGATATTATTATAAGGAATATTGAAAGAATTGAGCTAAAATAAAGAAGACTTAGGAATAATAAGATTAATAAAATATAGAATGTATAAATTTTAAAGACAGATTCTTCTTCAGCAGTTTTATTAAATTTTAAAATAAAATAATAAAAAATCAAAATAAGATTAACTATAATAGTTGACACGTGAAACGGAGCATTTTGATAAAGAATAGGTATCAGAGCTGCCAAGTTTATAACTATTTCCAAGTTTAAGCTCAATAATGAAAGAATAAAGACAATTAAAGTAATTCTTTTCAATAAGAACTGATTTTTAGATGAAATATACTTTAAATTTTTTAATAAAGAGAGGCTTAGAGGAGTAAATAAAGTAAAGGTTAAAGAAAATAATAAAACTTTATTAAAAACAAAGAATTGAAACACGAAAATATCAATTAGAGAATATAGTAAAATACAAAGTAGGATCTTAATAACTAACCATGCTGTCAATTCAAGTATAATTTTTGATTGCGTTAATTTCAGTTCTATGATATTGTCGCAAAAAATTAAGAATAAAAGAAAAACCACAAAAAAGAAACCAATTATAATTGAAACTTGAATTAGTAAAAGTTCAGGAATTAATATTATAAATAATCCTGTCGAAAGGCCTAGAAAAGTAAATAATAGAGATACAGAAAGATCTATTCCATAAATAATTACATCTTGATATTTATTCAGATGGGATAGCTTAGGAAAGCAATTAGTGACTAAATATAATGTGTATACGCTTAATAAAAAGAACATAAAAAGGGAACCGCTTATTATTAGAAATGTTATAGGGCTTAAATCTAGTCTAATTATAAATGTTGAAGAAATATAATAAGGTAAAAGCAGAGAAAAAGCAAACCAGGTAAGTAAATTAGATATTTCGAATATTTTAATATACTTCTCTTTAAGTCTAATCTTTTTACTCAAAATTTCAGAAGTTTTCAAAAAGCTAAATAGTAGGAGAGTGGTTAATGTTATTATAAGAATAATATTTGCTCTTAGTCCTATTCTAGTTAATTCTAAACCAATAACACTTGGTAGAAGAATAATTAAACAGGATAACCCAATGAAATTATAAATAGTGAATTTTTTTATCAATTCTAAGTTAAAATACTCTCTTTTGTAAGAAAAGTAAAATAATAAAAACCATGAAAGCAGCAACGCTATTAAGGGTATGAAATAACCATAAAAAGTTCCAAATAGAAATAAAAAGGGATAAAAGAAGATCGTTGTGATAGATATCACAAATACAGTAATAAACTGAAGTTGATTCAGAACTTTGATAAAATTGTCTTTTAATTTAAATTTCTTTGATAACCCTGTGAGAATTATTAAGAATACATAAAAAATATAGATTGAAGAATTTAATATATTCAGTAGATAAAGATTGAAATCAAATAGAAATCCTTGAGATATTAAGAACAACCCAATTAAGGATGGAATAATAATAAAAAATATAGTGAGAATCATTGTATTTGCAAGTATGACACTTTTAATCGATTTTAAACTAAAAATCTCTTTTGTATATGAATAATAGAGAGGAACAAATAGGAAGGAGAAAGCAAAAATTAAAGGCAGAATAATATAAAACGTTGTAGCAATTAATAAGAAAAATGAATAATAAAATATTGTTGTGAAACTTATACAAAATGCTATTAATATTTGCATTTTTAGAAATAGCTTTCCTTGTTTTTCATTATCACTAGCTTTTCGTGTTAGATAATAATATATCGTTAATATTCCAAACAAGATATATAAGGTAAAATTTATTACTGTCATTATCAAGAAAATTAAATCGAAATATAAACCCAAATAGAACAAGTCTAATCCTATAATGGTTGGAATTAATGATAAAGTAAGGGATAATAAGTAACTATTAACTTTTAGTGATTTAGATGTCAAGTTAGGGTATAATCTTTTCCTCTTTAAATATAGAATTGGGAGTTCAAAAATAATACTTGAAATCATAAGAGGTATTATAAAAACATAATAAGTCCTAAGAGTAATCATTAAGAATAAATAAAATGCTATGATTGCGCTATATAAAAGTATAAAAACGTTTATTTTAATATAAAGGTCTTCAGAAAATATCCCTTTTTTTGAAAGTAGATTAATTAATCCACAAACTAATGCCAATGATAAATAGATTGAATATATTATATTATCAAATAGTGTAAGTGCCTGAAAAGCTGTAAAGAAAATATTGAAAAATAGATATAAAAGCTCAATTGTAAGAAAGTATGAATTAATTTTTACTCGTTTTTTAAGCTTAGGTTCTTCTACTCTTCCTAATTTAGATCCAAACTTTAAGACATAGTAATAAAAAATGGAAGAAATAAGGAAATTTGAAGCTAAGATAATAAAATTGAAATTTAACAGGAAAAATACTAGTAGGATTATGAATAAATCTAGCATTGTTGCCCAAACAAAAAAATAACTGTTTATAATGTATGTTCCAAGAGGAAATATTTGGAACTTAAAATTAATAAATAGAAAAATTATAAACAAAAGAGGAAATAAAATAGACGAGATTAATAAACTCTGTAAGAAGGTAAAAAGATTAAATATGAAATAGAGTCTAAAAAAAATGAAAGAGTAAATCGCTAATTCTACTATAATAAAGTTTAATGATAACCAAATTCTGAAAGACTTTGGGGATTTATTATAAAAATATCTGAACCCTAAAGCATATTGAGAGATTAGAAAGATTATTGATAATAATAATGTGTGTAATAAAATATTTGAAATTAATATTAAAATTGGATCAGATGTAAAGGTTGTGTATCCGAAAATAGCTATTGGAAAAAATAGATATACTATTAAAGAAATACTAGCAACAGCAAGTAAATTTTGATATACTAGAATGCTTTCCTTAATGAAATAGTCAAATTTTACAAATATTTGAAGGATAAAATATAACGAAAGGGAAATTATCAATAAATTTAATAAAATGGTTGTTAATGTCAGAGGGATTAATCCAAAAGTGATGGAAATTAAAATTGCTAATGAATTTAGTAATAAAACATATCTATTGTATTTTTTAGGACATAATTCTGCTTTTTGTTCATAATAAAAGAATATATACAGAAATGGAAGAATTATTAAGATTAATATAGGATTGTTAATCAAAAAAGAAAATAAAGTAATTAATAAAATTAGTATACTAGATAAATAAGAATTTGATTTTTGATACTTTGAACCTCGCAATGGAGGTGATTTTTTATCATCTTTATCCTTTACAGGTTCCTCATAAAGCTGAAGCTTAGAGCTATAATAATAGCCCACATACAATCTCGACTTAAAATAGAATAGGATAAATATTATAATTAAAAAAGTCCCATTTATCACTTCTAAGCTGAAAAAATATACTCCAGAAAGAATTAGTGTGATGATTGTTATTGAAGGCATTAGAATCAAAGTAATAAATACCAAACCGACAATAGAATTTACAAATCTTTGTTTAAATGATGTTAATCCTTGAAGAATTGGTTTTTCTTGAACAATATCTTCTTTAATATCTTTAATTTGTTTTCTAGTGCTTACTAGTGTAATTCCATAAAACAACAAGTTCGTAACTAAAGCATAAAGCCAAGAAAAATTTGTTTCAGCAGTGAAAGCCAAAAAAATAATGTGAAAAATATAGTTAATTATTATTAAGATATTATAAGGTTGCCTTAGGCTTAGTTTTAGATTTCCAACATGTTTAAATTCTCTTTCTTTTAGGTCGAACAAGTCTATTGGTTGATAGTAGTAATAATAATAAATAATATTATAGAGGATTATATAACTGATTAAAGGAAGCAACACAAATGGGTAAATTATTTGAGATATTAAAATAAAAATTGGAGTTACAATGAAAGATAATATTGGAATTAAAAATAAAATATGAATTCTAGCATTAAGATTATTTTGCTTATTGAGAAAAAAAGGCTTCTCCCGATATTTGTCAAAAGCTTTATAGAAAAATAATAAAGCGAACATAAAAGATACTACTGAGAGAGATAAAGCAATATAGAATCCGACTTGGAATAAATTCAAAATAAAAAAACTAGTTATCGCTACTATTAAAGGAGCAATCACCAAAAACCATGAAAGCCACCAAAATTTCTGCAATAACTCAGTAGCTTTTGTAATTCTCTCTTGTGAATTAGAATTAGTTTTTGATTTCATCGCCCACTCACATTTTTAATGATTCCTTGGAAATAATGGAAATTATGATTTATAAATGTATCAAAGATATATTTACTATTGTTTAAAGGAATATAAAAAGACTTTCACTAAAATGACATGTATTTATCCTCTTTCTACCAGTAAAAATCATTTTTTACTAGCAAAAGTCATAATAAAGCTGATATTTTTTAGAGTTTTTCAAATTAAAATTGTTTAAAACATAATCATAATTTAGTTAAATATTATTATTTAATTTTAATAGAGAATTTGGGGAATTATATGGCAAAAAAGGAAAAGATAGTAATAATTGGAGCAGGTTCTTTACAATTTGGACTAGGTTCAGTAGGAAGTATTATAAATAGTGATATATTAAAAGGCTCTACCATCAGTTTACATGATATAGATACTTCAAACTTAGAGTTAGTATCCCAAGCGTGCAAAGAAGCAATAAAAGCAAAAAATTTAGACTTTGAATTAGAAGTTACAACTGAGAGAAAAGAGGCTTTGAAAAATGCTACTTACATTATAAATTCAATAGAAATTGGACCACGATTTGAATGGTTTGAATTGGATTATGAAATTCCTCGAAAATATGGAAATAAACAAGTTTTTGGGGAAAATGGCGGTCCAGGAGGACTTTTTCATTCTTTAAGAGTTATTCCTCCTATTCTTGAAATATGTGAAGATATTAATCATATTTGTCCAAATGCCTTCTTGATTAATTATTCAAATCCTATGGCCCGAATTTGCCTAGCTATAAAACGCAAATTTCCATCTCTAAAATTTGTTGGATTGTGTCATGAATTTCATGATTTTAAACCACATTTAATAAAAATTCTTGGAACTCCTTTTACCAATCTCAAAATAAAAGCAGGAGGATTAAATCATTTCGGTGTTTATTTAGAAGTAAAATATGTTGATAATAATAAGGATGCTTATCCAGATATTAGAGTAAAAGCACCTCAATATCTTAGCAATTTAAAAGGTTTTTCCTGTGATGTTGATTTAAGTAATTATATCCTCAAGAAATTTGGTTACCTACCTTATACTCAAGATTCTCATTATGGTGAATACATTTCATGGGCTTGGGAAAAAGCAAACATCGAAGGAGTACGGATGTTTTATAGAGAATATAAAAACGTTACCCTAGCAGCTGGGAAAAAACTACAAAAAATGATAAAAAGAGAAAAAGGAGCTCGAATTGTAAAACCAGATAACGAAAGTGCAATTCCAATTATTGAGGGAATAATAACAGATTCAAATTATGAAGAACCTTCTGTTAATCTTCCAAATGATGGTGTTATTACTAATCTACCAAGAGATTTAATTGTTGAATGTCCTGCTATTGTTAATAAGAATGGAATACAAGCAATTAAACTTGGAGAATATCCAAAAGGATTAGCAGCGCTTTTACGAAATCAAGCTTCAGTTCAAGATTTAGTTGTAGAGGCAATATTAAAAAAATCAAAAGAAATTGCATTTCAAGCTCTTCTGTTAGATCCAACCATCGATAATGCTTCAAAAGCAGAAGAAATGTTTGAAGAAATGCTCAAAATCAATGTAGGTTATATAAATTTAGAATAATATTTGAATAACTTTCCCAGTACCTCTTTTTTTCACGTATAATAATTTTCTATATATAAATTCTTATTAAACTAATATTTGTACAAAATTGGAAATCAACTTGATTAAATATCGGAACAAATGGGAAAGAAATGGGAAAATTTATAAAGCTCTTCTCACATCTTTTGTATAATGAGTTTTTCACATCATAATACTACTTGCACATGGGTAGGCTATAAGAAGGCCTTTATTATCCCATTAAAATTAGTATTATGAGAGAGAATAAATCCTTGTGTTTTCCCTCTTTCTTATGATTTTGTAGGATTTGTTCTCTTTTTCATACTATTTCCAAACATTATAGGATCTAGGGATTATAAGGATTGATTCTTTTCAGTGAAAACTAAATTAAATAATGGAGGTGAAAAATACTGGAAGAAGAATCAGACGAGATGGATCTGATATTAGATTATTATAAGGATTGGGATTCTTATAATGCTCCAGTTTTAATGATGTTAGAAGCCCCAAATGACTTTTCAGAAAGTCTGGAGGCACAAGACAGCAAAAAATTGGAGTTTCTAAGAAAAAAGTATCAGAAATCTTCGAGATGACGATAAATTTTTAGATTTTATTCAATAACTCTTTTTTTTTTAACTTCTTATTGATTGTTTAATTTATAATTGCTTCAATCCTTTCTAATGCCTGTTTAATGCGATTTTCTGGTTGGGTTAAAGCAAATCTTACAAAACCTTCTCCATATTGACCAAATCCAATTCCTGGTGTAATAACGACTCCAAAATCAATTAATTTCTTAACAAACTCCAAACAACTTAAATCAATATATTTTTTAGGAATTTGTGTCCAAACATAAAATGTAGCCTGAGGACTTTCTGTTTTCCATCCAATTTCATTTAATCCTTTCACAAGAATATCCCTTCGTTTTTCATATATTTGTATAGTTCTTTTAACAATTTCAGGTTTCTTCTTAGATTTATATTCATTTAATCCTTTAATTACTGCTTTCTGTATAAATATTGGACAACCAGAGTCAATTTGGGACTTAATATCTCTTAAACCTTTAATAATATCTCGATTACCCGCGACCCAACCGCATCTAAAACCAGTCATATTAAACATTTTAGATGCACTATTAATTTCAACATGATCTTGGCTTATTTGTAATATTGAAGGAGCAATATAATCACCAAAAGTAAATTCTGAATAAGGATTATCATGAACTATCAAAATATTATAATCCTCTGCATAATCCACCACTTCCTTTAGAAATTTTTTATGAGCAATAGCACCTGTAGGGTTATTTGGATAATTCAGATACATTAATTTAGCTTTTTTTAGAATTTCTCTATCAATTGCTTCTAAAACAGGTAAAAAATTATTTTCTTTTAATAAAGGCATTGAATAAGGTTCTGCATCGCACAATTTTGTAGCTCCATTTTCATAGACAGGATATCCTGGATTAGGGCAAAGAACAATATCTCCAGGATTAACAAAGGCTCTAGCAATATTAGCAACACCTTCTTTTCCCCCTATTACATTTGAAATCTCATCTCTTGGATTTAAATCCAAATTAAATCTAACTTTATACCATCTTGCAATAGCTTCTCTAAAATCCTCTTCCCCCATACTTGCTGGGTAATTCTGATTCTCTGGTATTTTAACTTGTTCTATCAATTCATTAATGATAAGATCAGATGTCGGTAAATCAGGGTCACCAATCCCTAAAGGAATTAAATCAACACCTATCTTTCTTTTTTCTTTTAATAAGTGTTCAATCTCAACAAAAATATATGTTGGAAGCCTCTTAACTCTCTCAGAATATTCTAACTTAATGAAAAACACCCTATATTTAATATTTAGTTAAGAAATTTGTGCATTTAATTATTATAAAATGATTAAAATTTTTCGAAAATATATGCATCAAATAAATTAAAAACATAAATAATAAGAAAAAGGAAAAAATTTATAGTTGTTTTTTAAGTTCTTTCTTTATTTACTTCATATTCTTTAGGATCCATGGTGAAAAAAGGAAGAAAATCAATATTTATTAAGATTGCCATTATTAAAAAGATAATAGCATAAATTCCAAATGCGGGTAATCCAGCTAAAATTAAGAATAAAATACTCGTTAATTCTAATCCTATTGTGGTCCCTAAATTAGCAAAAGAATTACAGGTGGCATAATAAGTACTATCCATTTCTGGATAAAGTTGCGATTCTTGGCCAATTACTGCTGAAAATGCAGAATTTCTCCATCCAGAGGAAGATCCTATAATAAATGCAAATATCATTAAGATATACCATGGTACAGGAATAACAAAAAGTAAGAAGGAACCAGTGGTCAGAAATAAAGAAATAAAAACACTACGTTTTCGAGATTGTAAATCCGCAATTCTTCCTCCAATAATCGCTCCAGATATAACTCCTAAACCTACTATAAAAGCAACTAATGCATTAGGGGCATATAAATCTGTATTTACGATAAGATCGATTTCAGAGCCTGACGCCCCAACTAAACCCCATTGAATGAGTACAAATAACGGTAAAAGTACAAATATTACTCCATCAGTAAAAGCATTAAATATTGAAAATATAAACACTTTCCAATTTTTTCGTTTCCCAAAAATTACTTTAAGATTTTCTAATGCATTTATTTCTTGAGTTTTTTCTTTCTCTTTAATGAATAACACTAAAAACGGAAAAACTATCATAGCAATTCCTAAGAAAATAAAAGTAAACTCTACAACTCCTCTCAATCCTAAAAAAAGAAGTACTACCAATGGTCCACCAGCAATTATGCCTACTGATCTAAAACCCCAACATATTCCTTGAACTCTTCCAAGTCTTTCTTTAGGGTAAAGATCAAGAATAAGTCCATCAATCGCAGTATCTCCCATTGCTACTCCAATGACAATCATGATACCTAAAATTGTGATCATTAATATTGCGTTATCGGGAGTTAATACAAAAGGAACAAATATCCAAAGTAAACCTGATACAATTGACGGGAAGATTATCCATGGTTTTCTCCTACCCAATTTTTTAACCCCAAATTTATCTGACAATATACCATAGATAAATTTCACACCAAAAGGAAGAAGAACCATTGACATAACACGAGAAACTTCGCCTGCATCCAATCCCCCCATTTTGTATAATAAATAGATTGGTATTATGGTAGTGAAAAACGACTGTGTAATACCTTGGGTGAAATAATTCAATGAAAATATCCCAATATATGATTTCTTTAATTCTACTGTAGTTTTTTCCATATGTATTACCTAAAAAAAGTTTATAATTGAATATAGTTTTAAAGTCACTATTATTTTTATACTTAATATTTTTAAATGGAATGCGAAAATCTTCTAAAGACAAAATTTAACATACATTAGGTAGATAACAAAATTTATGAATCTGCATGAAAAAATAAGTCAAATAATATAAAAAGATATTATTTTTAACTAGGAAAATCTTTCCGTATTTTGAGTTCACGTTTATAGAAATTAATTTGACCCTCTATAAATTTTAGTGGTCTTGGGTGGATGAGATGCCTATATTTCTGTAGATGATCTTCCAAAAGATTTATTGTAAGTTCTAATTTATTTATTCGATTTTGGATCTCTCTCATCATTAATTTCTCCTACCTCAAATTCTTAATATTATTTTATTATGGATTTAAGAACCATGATTTAAAAAATACTTAGGGTGCTTAGATTTTATGGATTCTTGGTTTATTTTTAAAAATTTCTTATTAAAAATTCTCATAATATAATTAAATCATGAATTTTTTTATCAAATAAAAAAATGTTTGAAATAAAATGACTGACAAATTCTGGCATAAAGTGGCAAGAACTTTCATAAAAGCGGGAGTATTTCCTGTTCCTATTAGTGATACATTAATAGAATTATTACAAACTCTAATAACAAAAGAACAAGCGAAATTTATTTTAATTTATAAAAAACCTTCAATGACACTTGATCAAATTAAACAAAAAATCGATATGCAGGAAAAATCCATAATTAAAATGCTCAATGACTTAATGCATAATGGGATAATTGTAGGTACAAGAAGTAGAAATACCGGAGTTATGGTTTATCGTTTAATGGGTTTATACCCAGGTATTTTTGAGTACACATTTCTCCGAGGAGAGAGTTCAGAAAGAGAGAAACACTTGGCAATATTATTCGAAAAACTTTTTGATGAAATAACTAAGGGAACTCAGAAAAACTATGATAGTATAATAAATGTGTTTAAAGATTTACCTCCAACAGATAGAACAATTCCAATTGAAAAGGAAGTAGAAGTTGGAACTGAAACTGTAATGCCATTTGAAGAATTAATAAGATACGTTGAAGAATACGATGATATAGCTTTAGTCCATTGTTATTGTCGGCATGCAAAAGATTTAATTAATGATCCATGTAAGATAGGCGCATCAAAAAATAATTGTTTTCTTTTTGATAAAACTGCTAGATTTGGAATTGAACAGGGTTTTGGTAGAGCAATATCAAAAGAAGAGGCAATTAAAATATTAAGTGAAGCAGAAGACGAAGGATTAGTCCATAAAGTCTTTCACGTTCATTCCGATACAAATAGAGGCATTGAGGCTTTATGTAATTGTTGCAAATGTTGTTGTGGAATGATCAGCATGTATTATCGTGGTGCAGCACCAATCCATACCATGTCATCATATTTAGCGTATGTTGATGAGAACTCCTGCATAGGTTGCGGAACATGTGTGAAAAAATGTCCTATGGAAACAATTGATTTAGATGATACAATTGTCACTGTTAATGAAGATAAGTGTATTGGATGTGGAGTGTGTGCTCATCATTGTCCTGAAGAAGCAATGCATTTAAAAAGAATTGGCCTTAGAAATGTGTTTATCCCTCCAATGAGAATACAAGTGGGATAATATTTTTTTTTAAAAAATTCATTTTTTCAATATGAGGTTCAAATTATGGTTGTTCGCATAACATATCATTGCAATAATCAAGTTTTGGAATGGGAATGGGCTTCTGATAATGAATTGATGCCTTATCCCTATTTTACATCTTGTTATTTGGTAGATGGACTTCTAATTGATTCTGGTGCTCCAGGTGGAGAGAATGATCTTATAGAATTTGTAAAATCTCTCAATCATAGTCAAATGATTGATAAATGTTTTATAACTCATAGCCATGAGGATCATGCGGGAGGAGCCCATATATTGCACGCTGAATTCGGAATTCCAATATATGCGATCGAAAAAGCGATAGATCTTTTAAAAAAAGGTAATACATATCCAGAGTATCGTCAAGCAGCTTGGGGACCAGAATTATTGCCTATAGATGCTAAAATTGTAGACAAACCAATAATAACAAAATCAAAAAAGTATAAATTTGAATTATTTCCAATGAATGGACATGCTCCAGAATTAGTAGCATTAATCGAAAAAAATCAGCAATGGGCTTTTGTAGCCGATGCTGTACAACCTAAATATAAGATGATCTTTGGGAAGAATAGTGATATTAAAGAAGATATATCAAAAATATATCAATCTCTTTCTAAACTATATAATTTTACAGATGGTATGGATGATTTAGTAATATTTTCTGCTGGAAATGGAGTTATGCAAGGGAGAGAAATTATATTAGAAAAAATAGAAGAGATTGAAATTTTGCATAAAAAGGTTCATGAAATTCATAAACAACTTCAGAATGAGGGTATTACTGGAGAAAAATTAATAAAAAAATTAATAAAAAAATTATTTGGGCGAGAAAGTATTATAGGTCAATTAACTCAAGGTGATCTTTCACGTGAAAATCTTATTCTCTCTTTACTTAAATGGGAAAAAAATTAGTTAATTTAATATTACAGATTCTTAGATTATAATTATTTTGGAATTATCTTTGATAATAGTCTCAAATTAGCATATTAATTATTACTTCAGAGATATCAACCGAATATTCTCCTGTTCTTCTTATACTTTCAATTATATACCCAATAGGAACTGAAAATTCTACGACCATATCTAATTTTAAATATATATTTTCACATGTATCTATTAATTTTTTGACAGAGTTAATATTCTCATTTGCTAGGTTAAGACTTTTATTAAGCCATGCATCTAAACTAATATCAAGCATTTTTAGAGAAAATATGCTCGCTTTTGAAATATCGCTAAAAATTCTTTTATCTATCTTTTGGAAATCAATTAATAATACATTTTTTGCGATTTTAACTGAATGATCTGCAATTCGTTCTAAGAACCTACTAATTGAT
>JBHLNL010000108.1:0-12435 GCA_048941605.1 Promethearchaeota archaeon
TAATTGGATCCAATAATCCATCTGGAATATGCATTTTTAAAAAACAGTAGTTAATTTTTTTTTAATAGAATTATTAAAATGTTACTATATTATAACAAAGTATGAAAAGTTATAAGTATTACTATTTCAAAACCAAATATGAATTCTTAATTAAAATTATACATTAATTACTTTCAACTGATTTAATTTTGAAAACAACATTACCATTTAGACATGAGGAGGAAAAACTTTACTTAAAGAAGATACATCCTTTAATCCGCGTCATTTTACCATTTATATTAGTAATACCCTTTCTTATAGTTGAGGATTTATATTTAATCATTACAATTTTATTAATTACTTTAATTTTTGATTTAATTTTACGTTTAAATCTCATTAAAATACTATCAAGATTAAAAATTATAATACCCTTTGTTTTCTTAATCACAATATTTATTCCATTATACGTAGGACAGACTATTTTCTATAGTTTTAATATGGGAATTCGTATTACCATTTATAAAGAAGGATTATATCTAGCTTCTCTTATTTTTCTAAGAGTTCTTGGAGCATTATTTGTATTTATGTCTTTTTTTACAACATTAACTTATTCAGAATTTATAGAGGCTTTAACAAAATTAAGAATTCCCTCCGTGTTTGTAGGATCCTTAATTATAATGTTACATTACATACCTATATTGGCAAATTCTAATAAAAAGATATTAGAAGCTCAAGAAATGAGAGGCAAAAAAATCACCTCATATTGGCAAAAATTAAAGACTCATGCTTATATCATGGGCAAAAGCATTATTATGAATATCGAAAGAAGTGAAAGATTATATGAAAGTTTAAAGATGCGTGGTTTTAGTGGTAAGATTACATTTTTACCGAAGAAAATGAAGGCAATAGATTTTGGAATATTATTTTTATTTACTTTTTTGATTATTTTTTTTATATTCATTATTAACTTAGAATCAATCTATCTAGGGGTGTTTTCATTATTTTTGCTATAGATGTAGAAAAGCTTAATTATAATTATGATTCGGGATTTAAAATCCAAGATATTTCTTTTGAAATAGAAGAAAAATCCATAACTGCTTTAACAGGAAACAATGGATCAGGTAAAACAACTCTCTTACGATTATTAGTTGGTTTACTAAGGCCTAAATCAGGAAAAGTAAAGATTTTTAATAATTTACTTTCAAGAGATAAAAAGACTTTATGGGAGATCAGAAAATCAATTGGTTTTTTATTCCAAAATCCAGATGACCAACTATTTGCTCCTACTATTGAAGAAGATGTTAGTTTTGGATTAAGGAATTTAAAACTTGAAGAAGAACAAGTTAAATTGAGAGTTAATTGGGCATTAGAAGCTGTAGGATTATTGGAATTTAAAAATTATTCACCTTTCAGTCTATCTTGGGGTCAAAGAAAAAGAGCGGCTCTAGCGGGGCTTTTAGCAATGAAACCTAGATTGTTGATTCTGGATGAACCTTTTGCAAATCTTGATTTTAAATCAATTTACAATCATCTGAAAATATTAGCAGAATTAAGAAAAGATAACGAAATAACAATCCTCTTCACCACCCATAATTTGTTTTTTGTTGAACATTGGGCGGAAAAGATGCTATTTTTGGATGAAGGAAAAAAACTTTTCGAAGGATCACCGGCTCAAGGATTAAGAGATGTGAATATCAAGAAAATACTCGGATCTTATAATGAAATTCTATCATTAATAAAATAGATTTCAGATTAAAATCAAGCAATTTCTTATCTATTAAATTAATTTTAAATTTTCTAAATCTATATTCTAATAAACTTCTGGTGATTAGGTTTTTGCATTTAGTATTAACCTATTTTGATCAAGTAACAGGACCAAGCGTTTTATTATCTTACCCAGATGAAAAATTAGAGGAAAACCTCATCAATAATTTAAAAAAATTCTTTGATTTAGAAATTGATGAAACCTTTTTCGAGATCGTTCTTATAACAAAAAAGAAGAAAATTGTCAATTTTCATTTTGAAATCCCCTCTGAGTGGGCGCGCGGAAAAAAGGAATTTGCTATGCTTTCTTTAATTATGAAAATAGAGTATACTAGTGAAGATTTTTATGCATTCCTCGTAGATTCCAGTTATAAAATCCTAAAAACTGAGAATGTCTATAAAGCATTTTATAAAGATTCAGATTTTCATTATAATGATATTGAAATAGATCTTAATTATGAGATAATCAGAAAAATTCTCTTCAATTGTTTAACCAATTTAATATCAAGGATTGAAGATAAAATTAAAGGTGTAAATAAAAAAGATCCTTTTCCTTTTTCTTAAGAATAAAAATTTTTATAATAATAGAATTCTATTTATATATTGGGACAACGATGATGAAATAACCGCATGTTCGAGGACTCATATGACTATAAAATGATTGTGTAGTGCAAACTAATGCGAATATTCAGAGTTGATTAATCAGTACTTATCCTGGAAAAATGGGCTCTTAACCTAGGGTGGTAAGTACCACATCAATGAAGTTTGAGTCAGTACCCTAACAGGAAACATGATTATGTCCCAAAAAGGCATAGAAATTAATGCCTATCACGAGAGAACATTTTTGATTTTTTGGTATATCCTGAAAATGAGAAAATAGTGTTAGTGTTTTTAGGCAAAATTCTATGCTATTTCTTGCCTTATAACATCCCAATAGAATCAGATCTAAACAATTCTTTCATTTCTTTGTCTAGTTCGCCCTGATCAGCTTGTAAATATCGATTGAGTATCACACTAATTTTTGGAGCCCATTTTTTCATTGTACTTCTAATGAAACCTATCTGAGCATTTTTATCAGCCACAACACATAAGACACCTTTATCAACCTTCATCGAAAATATCATCCCCTCAAGATATTCAGTAATTTGAAGGTCAATTGCGCCATAACCTAAAATATGACCTTGTTCTTCACCCGCAACAAAAACAGCGCCACCAATAGCTCCAATTTTTTCTACAGAAATACCATTATGATCAGAAAATTTGAATTTCGCTTGACTTAAGATGGTTATTCCTGTATCATCAGTAATTAAAGCATACTTTAATCCAGGTGTACTATTAATGATTAGAGTTAAAATCTTTTTTAATCTAAGCTCATCCTCGGAATAACTCAAATATTTGTCAACCTATTAATTATTATCTCTTTTAATATCAACTTCTTTAAGGTTAAAAAATATTTATTTAAACCAAACTTTATATTTTTACCTTATACCTACTTTACTTAATGAAGAAATTATAAATATAAAAATTTAAGTAAACTATCTGTTTTTCTACGGTTCGCAATAAAAAATTATTTTAAACTCTTTTCAGTAAAGTTATATCTTAGAAAAGCTCCTGTGATTTAATTAAACTTTTTAAAGGTTTTAATCGACTCTTATATTCCTTTGATTTTTCTAATAAAATCAATAGTTTGTAATTTTTTGATTTATCTAAATCTTTTTTGATTTGAACTAATTCAGAATCTTGGATAAATTCTTTATTTTTTGTAATTGCGGACAATGCTAAAGTATTCTCAAGAATCCATAATTTCTTTGATATTTTAGACGCGACAGGGAACCCATGTTTATCAGTGATAATACCCGCAACAAAATTAGGGAAATTTCTTTCTATTCTGTATAAGAAATAATTAACCTCACTTTCGTTTATTAGATTATCCATTTATATTGCACCTAATCTATCAATATGATCTATTTGAAGTTAATATAACATTAAATGTTATAATATGAAGATAATATCAATTTTTATTTAGAAGTAGTCAAATTTTTAAAAAGTCAGATATTGCAATCATATTATCAGAGATATATAATTCAAATCTAAAATATTACAGATTTTCATTATTTATTGTTTTTCTTTAATGAAATCCCGAGATTTAAATTTTCTACAAGTTCACTAAAGCGATTCCGAACAGTAACTTCTGTTACACAACTCACACGAGCAATTTTTCTTTGTGTTCTTCGTTCTTTTGTTAAGATACATGCTGCATAAATGGCAGCAGCGCAAACTCCCGTAGGCCCCCTCCCAGAAGTTAAGCCTCTTTCTTCTGCCATTCTAATTATTGTTTTTGCCATTTTTTGGCATGTAGCCGGTAATTCTAACTCTGACACAAATCTCGTTAGAAAATCTAATGGTTTTGTTGGATTTAAATTTAATTCCAATTCTTTAGAAATAAACCGGAAAGATCGGCCAATCTCTTTCTTATCTACTCGAGCAATTTCAGCTACTTCGTTCAATGTACGCGGAACCTTATACATTCTACATGCTGCATATAAACTAGCAGCAGCTACTCCCTCTATACTTCTTCCGCGAATTAAATGTGCTTCAACCGCATCCCGATAGATTTTAGCTGAACATTCTCTCAAATTTTTTTGAAGATCCAGGTTTGAAGCCATCCGATCAAGTTCACTAAGTGCAAAAGTTAGGTTTCGTTCAGTTGCATCAGATACTCTAATGCGAGATTGCCACTTTCTAAGTCTATATATTTGTCCTCTCAATTTAGCTGGAATCTCCTTTCCAAAAATATCTCGATTCTTCCAATCAATCATGGTACTAAGCCCTTTGTCATGTATCATATAGGTCATAGGAGCTCCTGTTCTTGTTCTTTTCTTTTTTTGATCTGCATCAAAAGCTCTCCATTCTGGACCTCGATCAATATGTTTTTCTGAATGAACTAAACCACATTCTTCACAAACTAATAACCCTCTATTCTCATCTAAGAAAATATCTTTTCCACATTCTGAACATGAATTAATCTCTATACTTGAGTATTCTTCTGATGTAGAATTCATATCTTTCCAATTTGAAATAAAATACACCTTTTATTTAAAAATAATATTTTATTTTAAAATATTCATTAAAAACCTAAGATATCTTAGTAAAAAATTTATTGTCTGGAGTAAATAGCTGATTAGGTAAAGTTTTAATAGAGATGAAAGGAAAATCTATAGGGCCAAATATATCTTTAACATATCCAATTTTTTGATAATTTTCATTAAAAACTGGTTGTTTGAAGATTTTTTCTAATTTTTCATTCCATTGTTTTGCTCTAAATATTTGATGCTTTTTAGCTGATTGCCCAATATAGAACAGATTCAATTTAACCCAGTTCTTTTTCAAGAGATCCCCTTACTTAGTGGATGAAATTTAAAATTAAAATAAATGATGGTTGCTAATATTTAAATATAATGGTTTTTGCTATCGTTTCTTACAAAAATGGAAATTAACGGAATAATGTTCTATAAAGAATTTTGTTGAATAAACATAGAATAAGGTTCAGTAAAAATTTTTTTGTAATTGATATTTCTTTTTGCATTCACAGAAAGAAATTTGTTCTAAATCTTTCAAATTTTGAGAAAGAACGAAACTTTTAAGGGTTTCTATTGATGCTATTTCACATTCTTTCTTCAAGCAATTATGAATTCCTCTTTTTGTCGAAGCTCCAGAGGGATCACATAAAACACGAACACTTTCTAAATTCTCTTGTGTTAAAGATTTTTTTAAACATTTGAAAAGCGAATAAAACCAAGGTGGCCTATACCTATTTTGAAACCAAAGATATTCGACAAGTGTACCTCTTTGGATATTCATTGGATTTATTGATAATGAATTTACTCCTAAATTTATTAATGTCCTTATAGAATTAGAGCAATCATCAATAGCAGCTTGTTCATTCAAGAATGGCGGTTTTAATAATAAATATACTTTTACACCGATTCCATATTCTTTACATTTTTTTAAAGCAAGTTTGAAGTCTTTAAGTAAAACTCCCTTATTAATATAGTTATTTCTGATGTAATCATCCACCGTTTCAAGTCCAATAGCAATTTCAAAATATTTTTTATCAAAAAATTCTCTTATTTCTTCTAATTTTTCTGAAGTTATGTATTCTATTCGTGATTCAACAACGATTTCCTTAATTTTGTCTATATTTGAGATTTTTTTATAGATATAATTTCTTACTTCTTTAGATATCTCATTATCATCTAAAAAGCTTCCAGAATTGAAGATTTTAAGAACATAATTATAAGAATCTTGGTTAATCTCATTCATTTTATCATTATAAACAGTATCAAATTGATTAATAAGTTGATTAGTTGAAACATTTCCAGCAACAGCATCCAGATAATACCCACACATAGAACATCCTCCATTATCGCTTAATGCCCAACTACATCCCTTAGATCGTAAAATAATAGTGAATTCTTTTCCAATCTCATCTCTAAGCCTCTCATTTTTTATCCAATAACTAATTGGACGATTTAATTGCTCTTCTTCATATCTAATCTTCCTTTTTAGAGCATCTTGTTTGATCGAGGTAATCTTCTCAACTAGAATTTTATTATTTTCAAAAAGATAATTATTACTGCTCATTAATTTTTACAATTCTCCCACTTTTTGAATTTTTTATAAAATTAGAACCTACAATTAACCATCCACTTGCTATAATATTCTTCTTTTTTTTATCTAATATTATTACCTGATTATTAGGAATAAGATCCTGGCTATGACCTAGCACACCAGTTCGAAATAAAGTGTTTCCTTGAATTTTCTCTCCATTAAAAATAACAAAATTTGTATTGATAGATGCTGGAGATTGATTTAATCTTTTAAATCCTGTAATTGTTAATTCAATCTGCCCTGTTGAATATTTAAAAATACCTAATTTTTCTTGAGTTTTTAAATCAATTAAATCGATTTGGTCTTTAAATCTTGTTCTAATTGGTTTTAAGCCATTAGAAATGATATTAGTACCACTATCAACTCCAAATTGGTAATCTAGTATTTTAATGAATTTCCTAACCCATGTTTTGGTATAAATCTCAGATTTTAATAAATTTTTTTCAGTATTATATTTATCTTTATAATTGATAATTAAACTCTCTAAAGATTGGAGGGATTTCATGGAAGTTGTTTTATCATAAATATCAGTGAAAATGAAAGTATGTGGTAATTTAGAGATTGCTCTTTTGACAATTTTATGATATTCCTCCTTTAGATGACAAAGAATAGGAATTTTAGGATCATATTTTTCTATTAATTTAATAAGCATTTCTGAAGTGATATTGATTTCTTCATTATCCCATTCACCCGTAACTGAAATATCGTAAGAATTAACAGGATAAATATTTTCTAATTGTCTAGGAACACAACCAAGGGGCGAAGTTAAAATCAATTCTTGAAATGTAGGAAATTCAGCAAATTTTCTAAGGATGTTGTAAAATTTTTTATGAGATTTAGATTCTGAATAAGGCTTTTTTGCTGAACATGGTAATAAAATAATTAGATTTGTCCATGGTTCAGGATTAAAGTTTTTAATTGTTCTTTCTCTAAACTGCTGGAAATCTGGCCTATTATATGATGAAGGACCAAGACATCTTATTTTTTTACTTTTTAGCATTATTGGAGTTTCATATTGAATAAAATCAAAATATTCTCTATCTAAAATCTTTAACATTGAGATTAGATTAGTATCATCAAATGAAGATTTTTCCACAAATGCCCGAAAATCTTCATAATTTAAATATTGTTTGATCTTTTTCATATAATTATTAGCAATAATTAGATTATGTAAACTCAACAAATCAATCTTTTCAGCAGAATATTTATTGTCCAATACATATTTTAAATTTCCTTTACACGCAACACAGGAACATGGGAAATATTTTATTTTATATATGGGTAAAAGATATTCTATTGAATCATAGAAGTTTTCTGCTGATAAGAATAACGAATATGAACAATCAATCAGATCAATTCCTAAGTAAATTAACATCGGATAATATTTTGGAATTAATCTTCCAGAAGCCATAAGAAGTATATTATTATCCAATTCTTGTTTTATTTGTATAATACATTTTAAAATATTTCTAAAGTTGCTGAAGTTATCAAAAATATCAGCTATATTAATAATTTTTATATTTTCAAATTTCTTAATAAATTGGCTATAAAGATCTATCAGTTCAGTATAATCAAAAATTTTCAGAGTCAAACCAAAATTTAGATCTGGGTTGTTAGTCAGTATTTTCTCTAGGTTAGAGAGGTAATTATTTATTTCTTTTATAACAAAATCTTTATTAATACTCGTGGTTGGAACATTAAAAGGAATAAGTGATATTATATTATCTTCAGAGAATACTTTAATATTCTTAATTAATATTTCCTGAAATTTCTCGAGAGTCCCTGGGTAATTAAAAATAAAACCAGTATTTTTAAACTTCTCTCTTATAAAACCGATTTTCAAAAAGAATTCCTTAGAAATTGTAAATAAATCATGTTCCTCAAATTCTTGGATAAAACTAAATTGCTTCATTAACAAGCTTTTTATCGGTATGATAATATTGGGAGTTGAAACATATAGTTTTCGTTCTTTGGAAAACAAAACACGTCCTATTCTTGAATAACCAATTCTACTAGCTAAAACTTCAAAGAAATATGTCATAATTTCATTTAAAGTTATAAATTTCTTGTTTAATTTTTTTAACTTTAATTTATGAAATTTCTCAAAGCTATTAAGAATTTAGTCATACCATTTTAAATTTCTTGTAAAAGTATAGAATAAGTTCATATGATCCTTATTGTTATAAACACCCTAATTTAAAAAATTGAGAAATTAACATAAGGTTTTAACTCATCTAAAACAAAATTTGTATATGTATCTTCAATTTCTTCTGAAGTATAAAGATCTCTAATAAAAGTTGCATAATCATCTATATTTTTTACCCGAACAATAGCAAATAGTCCATATTGTTCACCTATTCGAAATAAATAAGTAATATTTTTGTTTTTATCTAGTCTAAGGGCAAGTTCATTGTATTTTGATGGATCTTTTGGTTTTATTCGAAGGAGATATTTTCCTTCAAAACCCAGTTTTTTTGGATTAAAATTTATAGAATAATTCAAAATTACACGTTGAGTTTCGAGTCTTTTTATTCTATTATGGATGGTTGATTGAGAAATCTCGGTTTTATGCAGTTCACTGAATAAATTTCTTATTTCATAAGTGGAAATTGGTTTATTACCTTGACTATCCCTAAGTATATTTAGAATTTTATAATCAATTTTGTCTATCTTAAAATTAGAACCATGAATGTTTTTATCTAATTTTATTCCAATTTTTCTGATACTTCTAATAATCTTATTTTTTATTAGATTTTTATTTGGTATACCTTTTAGACCATTTATAACAAGTCTTCCATTTGAGAAAATTAAAATAGTTACAGGAGAGTTTTCAATTTTTAAAATAAGACCTGGAAATTTCTCTGGATCATATTCTATATCTAAATTATTGTGAGCAATTTGATTTAAATCGAGTTTTTCTGATATATCGAATTCTAAATTCTCAAAGGTATTTTTTTCTAAAATTTCATTTAAAAGGGCTAAGAATTCTTCCTCTAAAGTTATTTTTGATTCTCTTAAACTAATTCCATTAGTTTTAAACACCTTTATAGTTTCAATAATTTGATATTTTTTGAAATATGATTTAGCCATTATGTTATCTATAGTGTTCAATATCTGATAATATTCCTTTGGAGATTTAAAGATAAATAAAGCGAATAGAGAGAACTCACCAATAATTCCATCCAACATTCTTAACTGGGGAATTTCTAACAATCTTTTGACTAATTCAGGTTCTTTTGGATTAGTTTTAATTTCAAGCATCACATATTTTAAATTGTTAGGTTGGATATTAGGATTAATATTTATTGTGAAATTTGTAATTATTTTTTGTTCTCTCAAACCATCAAGCTTGTTTTGATACGTTTGTCTTGAGACTCCAACCGTACGTGAATTCTTTGAAATGATAAATTTGGTTTTTCCACTCAAATTTTTTATAAATCTTTGGACTTCTATCTGATCGTCAAATATACTCATAATATTACACTTTTACAAATCTTTGATGGATTAATAATTAAATGTTAAAATATATATATAAATATTTGCATTTAACCAAAAAAAGATTTATTAATTAATTAAAACTAATATTCTTACAAAAAAGAAAGTGTTTATATATGGTAAATTATAAGATAGCAGATGAAAATTTAGCTGAACAGGGAAAAGAAGCACTTTATATAGCAGAAAGTAAAATGCCAGTCACAGCAAAAATAATTCGTGAAAGATTTCTAAAAGAAAAACCATTAGAAGGTATAACCATAGCTGGGTGTTTACATATAACTAAAGAAACAGGTAATTTAGCTCGAACTCTTAAAGCTGGGGGTGCAGAAGTATATCTTTGTGGTAGCAATCCACTTTCAACCCAAGACAATGTATCAGCAGCATTAGTACAAGAAGGGATTAATGTTTTTGCTTGGCACGGTAATACTGATGAAGAATTTTATTGGTGTATACGACAATGTTTAAATGCTAAACCAAATATCTTAATTGATGATGGTGCTGATATGATTGTGACCGCACATCAGGAATATCAAGATTTGATTAATTCAGGGACTATTATTGCATGTCAAGAAGAAACTACTACTGGTGTCAAGAGATTTAAAGCAATGGATAAACAAGGTGTTTTGAAAGTTCCACTATTTCCAGTTAATGATGCTCGATGTAAAAATCAATTTGATAATGAACTAGGAACTGGACAAGGGATTGTATCAGCAATTTATGGAATGCATGTCCTTTTTGCGGGAAAAAATGTAGTTATTGCAGGATATGGTCATTGTAGTAGCGGAATGGCACTTAGAGCACGAGGATTAGGTGCTAATGTTACCGTAACAGAAGTAGATCCAATAAAAGCGCTTCAGGCTAAATTTGCTGGATATAATGTAATGCCTATCGAACAGACATTACCTCATGCAGATATAATCTTAACAGCTACAGGTTGCAAGCATGTGATCCAACCAACTAAAGATATATTCGAAAAATTGAAGGATGGTATCATACTCGGTAATCTAGGGCATTTTGACATTGAGATTCCAACAAAAGAATTATATGAATATGCAAAAGAAATTAAACCTATTCGTTCAGATGTCGAAGAATTGTTAATGCCTAATGGTAAAAAAATTTACTTACTTGCAAAAGGACGTTTAGCTAACTTAGTCTTGTCAGAAGGGCATCCTGCAGAAGTTATGGATATGTCCTTTGCATTACAATCATTAATGTCGGAATACATAATCAAAAATAAGGATTCCTTGAAACCTGGAATGATAGATGTTCCTACTGATATTGATGATAAAGTAGGCTTCTTAAAACTTCAATCCATTGGCGTGGAAATCGACAAATTGACCGATGAACAATATAATTACATCCATGGCTACGAACAAGGAACATAATCTATTTTTATTTAATTTTTTTATAATATATTACTTTTTTTCAAGTTCTTTAAATAAATCCCTTAATTTGTCTATGTACATAAATTTAAATTAACTTTCGTTCAATTATTCATAATTAAAAATAGTAAAACCTTGTACAAATAAAAATTAAGTGTTAAATATGAAAGAAAATTTAGAATTAAATTTAGAAGAGTTACTGAAACTGATGAGATATGCTTTTCTCAGGTTAGATGGTGCGTGGTTCATGGCTTCAGTAGAAAAACTCGGTTTGGAGATTGCAACAGAATTAGATATAAAAGCATGGGAGATGCTTTCAGAAAGGTTGGGAAAGAAGATTGCTTCGATAACAAATTTGGAAGGTGATTTCTCTCAAACATTGCCTAAACTAATGAAGATCCAACATACGCTTATGAATATGAATTCAGAAATAGAAGTAATTAATGAAAGTAAAATGATTCACAGAGTTCTAGAATGTGAAGTTTGGAGAATGGTTCAGAAAGTATGGACTCAAGATGCAATTCCTTGTCACAAGGTGACACTAGCAAGCATTAGGGGTTTACTAAAGGGAGCTTTTCCTAAAAAAGAGTTTGTTTTAAAACATAAGAAGAAAATCCCTTTGGGAGATCCTTGCTGTGAAATTGAAATTTCCGTTAATCGCATTATGGATTAAACTTGAAATCGTATTAAATTTTAAAAAAATATTTTTATTTTGTCTAACTATACTTTTGGATTCAAAATCTCATCAGCAGAGATATTTTCTCCATATACTTCTCGAGCAAGTAATCTCAAACCATTTATTCCAATTGGTTCTTCTTTAAGTTTCTCCGATTGCCAAATTTTTAATTTTTTGAATTCTTTCTCAATTTCTGAGGTATAATCAAGTTGAAGTGATCTAATTTTCTCACAGAAATCACATTTTTTTGGTTGAGGAATAATCATATTTATATGTACTCCCTCTAATTTTATATATCGTCTTGTTAAATCCCTAGCTCTTTTTATTTCTTCAAAACTTGGCTTCTCTGCTATGGTTACAAGCCTAAGTGAACCAATATCATGAATTAGGTTTGAAATTCGTTCTCCACGCTTTTCAAGTTCAACAATCATATTGAAAATCTCTTTTCCTAATTCTTTTCTTTCTTCA
>JBHLNL010000109.1:0-3952 GCA_048941605.1 Promethearchaeota archaeon
GGTGATCTTAAGAAACTAAAAGCCGAATTTCATGATATCCCCATTGATGAAAAAACTATAAAAAGATATCTCTATCTGTCTTATTATGTCTCTTATTAATTCCAATCACATATTCTAAAGCTTTCACATACATTGACAACGTTAAAAATGGTAATTATGTTTTCTTTTTAATTGATTTGGAAACTAATGAGACTCTTGAATTAAGTTTGACTCATGAGGGAAGTGGAAATTTTACTTTATTTCTTTTTAAGATTAGACCAGAACAATCCTATGTAAACTCTGATAATTCACTCAATGAGATCCTTTTCAATAATCCTCCAACTGTTGATTTTAGTGTTGATGATAATCCCTATATTAATTATACTGCTACAGCAACGATCATTTATTATATAGAAATAATATTAGTTAGCGGAGGACCAGATACATTTACATTGACCGCTAATAAAGATTTAACAAGATATTACCTCCCAATTATACCTGGTTTCTCATTAGAATACTTAGTAATCTCGATTTTGATCACTATAGGTATAGTAATTATTCTTTATAAAAAGAAAATCAGTAAATAAAATAATCTTTTTAATTTATTCAGAAATATAATCTTCTAAGTAGTTTTTTTAAATTAAGGTAAAGTTTAGAGATAATTATCTAAAAGAAAAAATGATCGTAAATGTATGAAAAAAAACCATGGTTAAAATTTTATGATAAGCACGTTCCTGAACATATAGATTATCTTAAAACTACTATGTATAATGCTGTGTTAAAAACTTCTGATAGATATCCTAATTCAATTGCTTATGATTTTATGGGATATGAATCTACTTATACAGAATTGATTAAAGAAATTGATCAATGTGCAAAAGCATTATCTAGTTTAGGATTAAATAAAGGCGATCGAATGACAATATCTATGCCAACAACTCCTCAAGGAATTATTTGTTTTTACGCAATAAATAAAATTGGAGCAATCGCAAGCATGATACATCCATTAAGTCCCCCAAAGCAAATTGAATTCTTTTTAAATCTGAGTAATAGCACATTCATGCTTACTATTGATAAAGTTTGGCCAAATGTCGAGAAAATTTTAGACACAACACCATTAAAAATGATAATTTTAACCCAACTGAGTCAAGAAGGAATGAAAATTCCTGAAAATCCTAAGCTTCAATGGTGGAAATATATCATGGCGAAATCCTACCCAGAGATACCTAAAATTGAAATGGATCCAGAGGATATGGCTGTAATTTTATATTCAGGAGGAACTACGGGTATTCCTAAAGGAATTATGCTCTCAAATTACAATTTTATAGCAGAAGGAACTCAGGTGGCTACTTGGATGGATTTATCAGATAAAGATTCAGCTCTTGCAATATTACCAATCTTTCATGGTTTTGGATTAGGCGTATGTGTTAATGCTATTTTTATGGGAGGGGGAAAAAGTATCCTAGTCCCTTCGTTTACTCCGGACCAAGTAGCAGATCTAATTAAAAACAAAAAACCGAACCTAATATTTGGAGTCCCCACCCTATTTGAAGCTCTTAACCGAAATCCCAAATTTCAAAACACAAATTTAAGCTTTCTAAAAGCAGCTTTTTGTGGCGCAGATACTCTGCCACGCACTACAAAAGAGAAATTTGAAGAAATTTGTAGAAAAAATGGATCGAATGTTCAACTCAGAGAAGGATATGGGTTGACTGAAGCTGTTACTGGAATATGTGCCATGCCCTTAGGTGAATATCGGGAAGGAAGTATTGGAATCCCTTTTTCAGATATGATGATGAAAATTGTAGAGTTGGATACTATAAAAGAAGCTCCAATTGGCCAAGAAGGTGAATTATGTATTCACGGACCTGCTGTAATGTTAGGTTATTTAAATAAACCAGAAGAAACTGCTAAAACATTGAAAAAACATGATGATGGAAGAATTTGGCTCCATACTGGAGATATTGCTACAATGGATAAAGACGGATTCTTTTATTTTAAAATTAGATTAAAACGTATGATAAAATCATCTGGTTTCAACGTATACCCTGCTCAAATCGAAGATGTTCTTTATAAACACCCCGATGTTCTTGAAGCTTGCGTTATTGGTGTGCCTGATGAAATACAAATCGAAAAAGTGAAAGCTTTTGTTGTCTTAAAAGATCCTAACAAAGAAAGTAAAGAAATGGAAAAAAAGATAATTACATATTGTCAAGAGAATTTAATTAAGTGGAGTTGTCCTCGAGAAATTGAATTTAGTAAAGAATTACCTAAAACTCTTGTTGGAAAAATAGATTTCAAACGATTGGAAGAACAAGAACAGGAAAAATTAAATATCACAGGAAAAAAGTAACGTGATTAAGTTTGAATCTATAAATCAATTACGAAATTCGACATCAATTCTATTTAAATAATTGTCAATTTCAATAAACAAATTTTAAATTTTTTATAATGTTTTTTTCAGTATCATTAAAAATTAAGATTAAAAGTGTGATATAAAATTTCCTTCGAAAAATTAAGTAAAAAATTAGCAGAATTTATGAAAGATACTGAAGAAATAGAGCTTAAAGATGTGGATTTGTTTGCTGAGTATCTTGAATTTCAAATGTTGCCTAGTATCGTACAAGCTGCTGCTCAAGCGGTATTACCTGGTGTTCCTGGAAAAGCTGAATGGACCCCCGCAAAATTTTCACTTGATCTGGAATTCCCAGGAAAAATTGAAACTATTGAATTTGTTCGCTCAAAAGGTAAAAAAGTAACTATCGGTGGAGAAGTTGTACCTCCTTTTTATAATTTTTTGGGACTTGATAAAAGAAATCCTAATCCTCCACTAGTTACTTATGATGTATTCGATATGGGTGCTAAAATGATGCTTCCAAAACCTATAAAACAAGAATATGGGGAGGTATTAAGTGATCCTGCTGAATGGGCTAAATTTGCTGTTAAAAAATTTGGTGCTGAATGTATTACTTTCCATTCATTAGAGATCGATCCTGCAATGGGTAACGCCCCAATAAAACAATCAGTCAAGTTTCTAGAAGAGATCCTTCAAGCTGTTGATGTACCTGTAATTATCGGATGCTCTGGTAATAAGGAAAAGGATAAACAACTGTTTGAAGCAACTGCTCCTATTACTGAAAGTGAAGTATTAATGCTCTCAGCAGCAGATAAAGCTACTTGGGAAGATGTAATACCTCTTGCAGTAAAATATGATCATAATTGCTTACTCTGGACAAGTCTAGATATGAATAATCAAATTAAAATGAATAAAGATGCTCTAGAATTAGGTTTACCACGAAATCGAATAGTAATGGACCCCACATGTGCAACTCTTGGGTATGGCATGGAATATTCTTTTAGTATTTATCAAAGGATGCGTGTTGCTGGATTGTTAGGTGAAAGTGATTTAGCATATCCTATAAGCGGAGGAACAACAAACGCTTGGGGTGCTAGGGAGGCTTGGATGTCAGAAAAACAAGCACCTGAATGGGGTTTACGTGAATATCGAGGACCTATCTGGGAAATCATTAATGCCCTCAGTTTAAGTCTTGTAGGTCTAGATCTTGCCATGATGTTCCATCCGGTTGCCGCAAAACATGTTAAAGAAATAACAGCTCAATTTTTCACTGAAGTGCCGAAAGTTTTAGATGATAAAGGCTATTATGATTGGGTTTCAGCAAATTTAAAAAGGTAATTATTAATTCTTTTTTTTCTCTTCATTTTTGACATAATGAACTCCTTAATTTTATGCTAATTGAAATTTTCTAATAAAAATATAACAAATCTCTTGTATATGGATAATTAATTTATTCTCTATATCTGTTAAGGAGGTTTTACATCTGGACGAGCTTCTGTAGCTGGTTTACCTTCTATGCCCCAATGAGACTTAGGGATTTCATGAACTATGACTTCTACTGCTCGAGCTGGAATATCCATATCAACAAACACTTTAGTGATTCCTGATATTATTTGT
>JBHLNL010000109.1:3962-12397 GCA_048941605.1 Promethearchaeota archaeon
CATATAATAGCACCTTGTTTAAATATTAATTTTTATAAATAATTCTTTTCATACAAGTTTTTTTAGTTTATAAAAATTGATGAATATTTTATCATATTAAATTATATTATGAAACTATTAAAATTGTGTAATTAAATCCAAAAAGTGAAAAATTATGAGTAATAATAACCTAAATGTAAGTCAACTTTTAGGAATTCTTCTTATTTACCTTGCAATCCAAACTCCGATATCGGCTCTTATAAACAATCTAGATGTTTTTACATTCTCATTGTTTATATCATTATTCCTTGCCATTTTCGGAATTATATTACTTTTATATTCTAAATATTGAAAAAATAAAACTAAGAATTTTTTTTTTAATCTTTTGAAATTCAAATTTTATAATAATCTAAATATAGTGATTATATAAATTTTATAGGAGTAAATTTAAATGTTAAATTGTCATAATAAAGGAGGGTAAACCTATATTTGTAAAGAGTGAATATTTTGGAGAAATTAACTGAAGAGCGATTCGATGATTTATTATCATACACAGAACAGCGATTACAATCGTTAGCGCACGATCAAATTTGGAAAGGGAAAGGAACAGAATCTGATCCTTTTATAGTTCAAAATGCCAATATTCTTGGTCAAGCAATTTTACTTAATAAATCATCTTTATTTCTATCCTTTATAAATTGTAACTTCAATCATGCTCAATTTGAAAGATGTAAAAATATCCTCTTTGAAAATTGTACGTTTAGTAAGTTAGTTTTAAAAAAATGCAAGAAATTTAACATTGAAAGAAGTTTCATAACGGATTTAAATTTTTCAAGGATAAGAGATATTTCTTTTAAAAAAAGTATTATTTTTAAGGTTTCTACTAAATTTAGAATTAAAAATGCAGTTTTTGATGATTGTCAAATAAATAATGATTTCCTGGATTATGTCTTGAAAAAGAGTATGAGTGGATTTTATTCAAAAATTAAAGAAATTGTTTCAGCTTTTATCATAATTTTGAGTTTTACAATTTTTTATAGATTCATTTTTATGTTTTCTGTTTTTAATTCCTTTGAACTTATGAATCTCTTATTATTTTTCGGAATAGTTATTGTTTTACTGACATTTTTGCTATTTTCCTTAATATACGAGTACGGAATAAGGAAGAGACATCCAAGAATAAAAATTTTATATACTAAATAGTCATATAATCTATCTCTTATTCGTTTTCTAAGCATTTCCAAGATTCAACAATTAATTGATATTCAAAATATTTGTCATCTATTTTAGATCTTGGATTTTTCCGGTTACCCTCAGTTTTTATCAGTTTACCAATGATTTCAAGTTTTTCTTTACAAGAAATTGAATCTTTAGTATATATTACAATCTGATATTCATCCTCTAAATCAAAATAACTCATATATGGATGAGTATCAATAAATATAGTAAGATGTTGCCATATTATTTCTGAGATTTTTCCTCTGATCCTTACAATTTTTCCGACATTACCTTCAAAATCAGCATATTTAACGACATCTATCATAATTATAATTTTTTTAAGAAATTTTAATTTATAAGATTTTTAAAAGGATTGAATGAAAGAATACCGATAATTAAATCCGAATGAATTAAATGTCAAACTCTATAAAACCTATATGATTATTTATCAAGTAATGGAATATTGATGTCATTTTAAAAGGGTAGGTTTTGATGGATGATAAAGAAATCGGTGAATATTGGGATAAAAATGCGGAAAATTGGGTAAAACTTGCGAGAATGGGATATGATCGATGTAGAGACCTTATAAATTCTCCTGCTTTTTTCAAAATGCTACCAGACATATTAAATTTAAAAGGATTAGATATCGGTTGTGGAGAGGGGCATAATACTAGAATAGCAGCAAGAAAAGGAGGAAAAATGACTGCTATTGATATATCTGAAGTCTTTATTAAATATGCGATAGAAACTGAGCAAGAAGAACCATTAGACATTAAATATGAAATTGCTAGTGGATTAGAGCTCCCCTATTCGGACAATAATTTTGATTTTGCAATTGCTACAATGAGCCTTATGGATATGGCTGAAAATGAAAAAGCGATACAAGAAGCCTATAGAGTTATAAAGCCTGGAGGATTCTTTCAATTTTCAATTACTCATCCCTTTATCAGTAATTCTGATTTCAGATGGATGAGGAATGAAGAAGGTAAAAAAATTGGATTTATTATAGAAGACTATTTTAAGAAATTAAACGGTGAGCTTGAAGAGTGGATATTTGGGGCAGCCCCTAAAGAAATGACTGAAAAGATGGAAAAGTTTAAAGTCCCACGGTTTACTCGAACTTTATCTGAATGGCTGAATATATTGATCGAGAAAGGGTTTATATTAGAAAGGTTTTGTGAACCTTATGTAGAAGATAAGATTTTAGAAAAACATCCAGAAGAATATGATAGCCGGATAATTCCCTATTTTTTAATAATTCGTTGTCGAAAACCAGAATTGTAAGGATTCAAAATAAGCTATTAAATATAGAAATCTGAAATATTCCTCATTAGTACTCTAAATAATCTTTAGAGATTAATTTATTTTAAAACAAATTTAAATTCACAAGTTTTATCTCCATTAGAAATCCGTTTTAGAGGTATTATTTCTCCTTCCACACCCATTGCTTCCAACCAGCCTTTATGCCTGAAATTACAGGCACATTTATAGTCTGAAGTTTCCTTAGATTTTTCCACTTCTTTCCAGATAAAACACTTTTCAACCAAAGCAATTCCTTCAGTTTCAGAATGAATAAAAAATTTGAATTTCATAATCTTAGGGATGATTACATCCATAAACGTATTCATTATTTTAAAAATTTCAGGAATAGTGTTGACTGATCCTTTTTTTATACTTAAAGCACTTAGAATATGTCGAGCTTCAATTTTACCCATTGAAAAGACCACCATTTGATTTAATTGATTTGCTTTTTTAATCCCATACCTTTTTTTTGATTTTAAAAACCATTGTCCATCATGTTGAGCCCAACACATTTGTAAGATAAACTTTTGAGTCTCTAATGGGATTGAATATTTATCCTTTAACAATAATTCCATATTCTTCATCTCAATATTAACATGATTATAAGATCATTTCTCAAAATAAAATTTGAAATCTCTAAAGCATCTGCCATTATTGTGCATTAAACAACCTTCTACAATTGGATCTGCATCGTATTTGATACCCAGAGTTTCAAACCATCCTTCAATTCTATCATAAATTCCGCATTCATATTGGTCAATTACCCCAATTCGATTTATTCCGTCATACGCCCAGCATTTATGCATTTCACAATGAAGATGATTTATAGTTGGAAAATTAAAAGTCAAAACCATAAAATCTGCTTTAAATATATTTAATGCTTTTTCAAAGAGAATCTTTAAATCATTAAATGTATTGACTTTTTCTATATTATAGGCTTTCTGAATCCTTCTTATTTCAATACTTGCTAATGACCTAATAGCAGCTCGATTTATTTTGTTAGTCTTCATTATTCCGCATTCTTTCAGGCAGTGATAAAACCACATGCCATCATGAGTCATCCAACATTTAATCAAAAGCTCTTTTAAATCTTCTGTTTCCATAGGGGATATATACATATTTTGACTTTTATTGTTTTTCGATCAATTACAACTATTTTTTAGTTGAAAATAAAAACACCCAAAATATTATATTCTTGTTAGATATATAACAATATAAAACAACTTTTATAGGGTTGCTATTTCTGATAGATGGATTATGTCAAACCAAATAACCCAAGAATTAATGGAATTTTTGAAAAGTGCTGCTCTCTCAAATTATGAGATTAAAACATATATAACTCTATTTAAATCAAATAAACTCACAGCTAGGGAACTTAGTGATAAATCAAAAGTGCCCACAGGTAGAATTTATGAAATTTTGGATGGCTTAAAAGAGAAAGGTATGATTGAAATCCAAGATTCAAGACCAAAAATTTATAAAGCAGTAGCGTTTAATGAAGCATCTCATAATATCATTTCTCACTTAAAAAACCGTCAACAACGAAAAGTTTCATTCTTAATAAACCAAGCTAAGCAATTGGAAACAAAAGTTAATACTATAAATTTTCCTGTTAACACAGAATCTTCAAAAATATTTTGGTCTATAGCTTATGGATGGCGCTCCATTTTTGAATTATATATAAAAAGATTTAACTCAATAAAAGAAAATTTATTGATGACCGGTTTTTTAAATGAAAATACTTTAAAGATTCTTCCACAAGCTAAACATTTCTACAAAGGAATTCTTATTGCTTTAAATCGAGGTATTCAAATAAAATATTTATGGTGCTTTGAATTTGACGAAAGACCATTATCAGAAGAACAAAATGATAGGAATGAAATGCTTTTCAAAAAATTATCAAAGAAACTTAATGATTTATTTAATATATCTTCAAAATTAGATGAGTTTGAAATGAGATATGTGCAAAAAAGGATTCCAACTCTATATGATATATTTGATAATAATAGAGTTTTAATTAAACTTCGAAACCCACTTAAGCCATGGCAAATTTTTGCATGTTTAAATGTTTTAGATCCAGTTTTAGCACATGAATTAACAGAAAAATATGAGAATATGTGGTTATTTGACGCAATTAAATTAAAAGAATATTAAAGTAAATTTTTAAGCTTTTTCGACTTTTAAATAATAATTTTCTCCTTCTGTCCTGTATTCCAAAATCTTATCTTCCCGTTTTTCTAAATAACGCTTAATATTTTCTCCTGCTTCTGCGTAATCACCAGTAACTTCAAGAATTTCTCCACTCTTCATTTCAAGAAGTTGTCTTTTGGTTTTTGCTACAGGCATAGGACAAACAAGTCCAGAACAATCTAATTTAACTGATTCTGTCATTTTATAATACCTTACTCAAAGTTAACTAAATAACACGTTATCTGCTTCTACGCACATTTCTACCAATCCATTCATTGTAGTTTTTTCAATCCCTTCTAATAACTCTTCTTCAGATAATCCCCGCGCCTTCATACACACACCACATGCTTTCACAGTTGCTCCCTCAGAAATAATGTCTGTCATCCATTTACCTACATTATCATATGTGGTTGGATCTTGATTCTTTTTTCCTATAAAAATTCCATCCTCAACTAAGAATATATTTACCTTATGTTCTTCTAATAATGCGGTATAAGCAAATCTTAACATAGTGTATGGGCGTTCTTTTGTGTATACTCCATCTCCAATAATTATTGTAAATGTTTTCCTTTTCTCTGTCATTATTGATTTTCCTCACTAATTTTTAAGTATAAAATTAGTTAAATATGAATATTTATTTAAAAATTGTAAAACTTATTAATTTTTTCGCAATAATATATTGAAAAAATCGATAAATACAAAAAGAATCAATACCTTATTTTTTAAATAGAACCTTAGATTTTTTAAAACTAAATGAAGCATGAATCTCGAATTCTTAAGAAATTTTATTAAATTAACACAATATAAGAGTTTCTCGAATTTAGCAAAAGAGCTCCCCATCTCACAAAGCACATTATCACATCAAATTTCTCAGTTAGAAAAAAATTTTGGAGGAGTTGTGTTAATTGATAGATCTACAAAGAGATTTGAGTTAACAAAGGCAGGAAAATTGTTGCTTGAACATGCAAGACGCATAATAGAGCTCTATGATAATTGTCAGATAGAAATTTCTAAATTTAAAGATCAAATAGAAGAAGAGATTATTATATCAGCTTCAACTATTCCAGGTTCTCATGTTTTACCAAAATATATAGCAGATTTTAGAATTAATAATCTAAATGTAAACTTCAAAATATTGATTAATAATTCTAACAAATCTATTGATAATTTAATAAATAGAAAGGTTCATTTCGCTAGTATTGGAAGTTTTATGAGTTATAATGAAACTGACTTCGATTGTATAAAAATAGGAGAAGATCAATTCAAATTTATATGTTCTCCTAATCATGAACTTTTGAAAAAAGGAAATTTGGTGAATTTCGTTGAACTTAAAAAATATCCATTTGTGTGGAGAGAAAAAGGCTCTGGTATGAGAAATACGTTTGAACAACAATTTCCTAATTTTAAACAATTAGATATTGAACTTGAAATAAATGATAATGATTCAATTATTTCTATTGTTAGTGAATCTAACTATATTAGTATTATGAGCGAAATTATAGCTGATAAGGTGGAATCAGCAGGATTAATCAAATCTTTAAAAATTAAAGAGTATCCTCTTATCGCTAAAAGATCCTTATATTTTGTTAAGCTAAAAAATACAAATTTGAGTAAATTAAAAAAGAAATTTTGGGATGAATTAAAAGCAAATTTCTAAAAATTTGAAAAAATAAGAATTTAAACATAAATATATTTATTTTATTAAAACTCCCGCTTGATCAAAATTCAAAAAAGCACTAATTTTTTCTTTAAGCGGATAGATTCCCTCTTTAAACAGTGTTATTAAAAAAATTGCAATAAACACGATTGACCCTAAACCTGGAGCAAATCCACTTAGAACATCTATAAAACTAGATGTAGGATCCCAAGAGAATAACGTCCAAACTAATGAAACACCAGCTATTATAATTGAAATAAAAGAAATAATTGCTGCGGTTTTTTTGCTAAGATTTAAATGTATTGGTCCAAGTTCAAGCCTGAAATATTTTGGCTGTACTATTATAGAAAGAACTGTGTGGCTAATGACTTTATCTTCAAATTCTATATATACATTTAAGAACCTTCTTTCACTTTCTTTTTTCTTCTTTTTCTCTTTTTTGGATTTGATTGGCATTATTGAAAAAATCATAACTGGAGGATTAACCGCATTCTTTTTTACTTCAACTTTTCCAAATATAGGATGTACTTCAAATCCTTCTCCTTCGATTTTAAGATCTAGAACAGGTGGTTCTTCTTTCGTCGTTACAATTGTAATGGTTGTTTCATATATTGTTTTTCCTTCTTCATCCACAATCTTTAACTCTTTATGGGAGAAATAAACATAAAATAAATAACTCCTTTGTTCCATCATAACAGAATAATATTGAAGTCCCATATTAATTTCATATACTGTGAGTTGAGGTTCTTCAGGAGCAACAATAGATGGTTCAGCTGTTGGTTTTGGTGGTGGAACACTTGGGCCAGTTAATGCATCTGAAGGTGGAGGAGGTGCTGCTGCAGGTGCTAGAGTCTTAGTTGCTGGAGCACCAGCACCAGGAGGAGCTGGAGGTGGTTGTGATTCAGCAGCTCGTAGCTTCTTTTTAGCTTTTGGGGCCTCCTTTATCCTACGAGATTCTCTGCGTTCCCTTTCATCTCTTTTTATGTATTTTTCTTCTTCAAAAACTTCCTCTTTATATTTTACATCATCAGCAATAAAGCTTAACTCGTCTGTATCTTCACCAAACGCCGCTTCTTCTTCAACCGCAAAAAGGATTTCTTTATCAGCATCTTTATATTCCTGTTTTTCTTTTGGTTTTTCCTCTTTTTTTTCTGGTTTCTGTTTTTTCAACAATTTTAAATCTTTCAATTTGGTACTTTCAGATATTTTAGTATTAGTGACAAAATCAATGATATACAAATCATCACGATTTAGTTGGATTTCTTTTAAGGATGCAAAAATATCATCTAAAATCTTGTTAATCCTTGTTGATTTCTTATAAGTCCCAACAAACATGAAACCTAAAACTTCTGCAGAAAAGACATTAGTTTTTTTGTCATAAAATATTTTATTTGAGGGAATTTCAAGGCTAGAGACACTTTTCAATGGTTCCAAATTTATAATGACCTCTTTTTTAGTTTTAATGAGCTGTATTTTAATTTTTAATAAATAAGAAATGTTTTTTATAAGTTTTTATAATGAACTTATAATTAATATAGTTATCAACTTCTTTATATTAAATTATAAACGATGATCACACTTCTTTTAATAGATACCAAAAGTATTTTTTTAAGTTTATTAATGATTCAAACTAAATTACAAAATATGCAATAAAAAAAAGTGATAATTTTGGCAGAAAAATATATACTAACTCACGATTTAGGAACATCTGGTAATAAAGCTGTGTTATTCAATTTGGATTTGGAAGTAATTGCTCATACAAAGGTGGATTATCCTATATATTATCCAACATTAGGATGTGCTGAACAATATGCAAAAGAATATTGGAATGCAGTAAAAAAGGCTACTAGTATATTAATTCAGCAGAATAACACTATTTCTAATGATATCTTAGCATTAGTATTTGATTGTCAAATGAATTGCACTATTCCGATAGATAAAACAGGTAATCCGCTAATGAACTGTATTAGTTGGTTAGATACGCGTGCAGCACCAATAACCAGCAAATTTTCAAAGGGAATAATAAAAATATCTGGATATGGATTAAGAACAATCCTTATGTTTCTCAAAATCACAGGTGGAGCCCCAG
>JBHLNL010000110.1:0-12287 GCA_048941605.1 Promethearchaeota archaeon
TGGGTTTCGGTATACGAATTTGTTCTGCTATCCCCTTATCAATTTCAGATAGAATAAAATTGTTGAGTAAAAAACCTGATGGTATTAAGGTAAAACCAAGAACTAAAACTATAAGAGCACCAGCAAATTTTTTTTTAGAAAAAGGAGAGATTATAATCTCTTTTTTAACTGAAGTTTTTATTGACATAATGGATTAATAATGATTAATCAAAAGAAATATTTAAATATTGATCAGTAATATTGTTGATCAATAATGATCAAGGATTAAAAATGACTAAAAAAAGTGTGATTATTTCTTCTATACTTCTAGTATTAGGATCTGGATTAGTCCCTGGAGGTGTTTTAATTGAGGATTATATCAATAATATGGTTTCAAATTCTGTTGATGAGGGCCTATTAGGGATTGAACAAGAAGCGATTCCTTTGATTGAACCAATGATTAAAGAAAAAGGAATCCCTCAAGCACTTAGAGGCATTAGAGACATTGGAATCCCTATTCTTGAAGATATGGTTGAAGTAACATTTGTTGCTGTATTAATTGAAGTAATGGCTATAACTGGTGGTAATGTTTCGGGTTCATGGAAACCCGCTTTAGGTATGGAAAGGTTCTTCAATGATCCTGCTGGAATATGGTACCTTATTTTAGGTGGAGTTTCAGCTGTCGCTTCTTATAACCTCAGTTTTACAGAAGATGCTCAGAATAGGATATTGTATGGAAATAGTACAACAGTTCCAGGTTTTATATCCGGTATTCAAGGTTTTCTTAATGATACCTCAACAGGCGCAGGTGTTGCAACATTTTTAAATCAATATTTCGTTGCTAATTCAAGTGATAATCCTAATTTAAATATCACAATGCAAGAAAACTACAATTGTACTTGGGAACAGTTAACAGAATTAGAAGAGTATTTGAGTGATTATTTAATCACCCTTATAATCCCAGCTGTAATTTCATTAGGGATGCATACAGAATACATGCCGGCATTAGAGGGCCTCAATTCAGTGAATGAAATCGCTAAAGCGCTATTTATGGAACAATGGGCAAACGGCACAGTTTTGAATGAAACATTATATGAGGGAGGAATTGATTTTAGCGAAATTCTTGCTGAGATAAATGAAACATTAGTAGGATTTGAGGTTGGTCGTATAGTACCATCGAATATAACGCGTAAAAAGGCATATGCACTCTTTGATGAAATAAATTACCCTAATGCCCTTACAAATGATACAGGAATTAATCAGTGGATTATTGCATATACAAATGATACCGTTAAGGATATCTTAATGAACGAATTTAACCTGACTCAGACTCAAATGAACATGATTCTTTATTGGTTATTTGAAGAATCATTTCAGGAGAATATAGTACCCGAGCTTATGAAACTTCCTCCCCCAGATGGAGTAGGTATGAATATCACAGAATATGCTAGAGTCCTATTATTAGAACAATGGGCAAATGGCACTGTAGATAGCAAAGTGTTATATCCTTATGGATTTCCACTTCCTTTAAGAGCAGGTACAGTTTATGGGTTTGAAGTGGGGTATCAGGGCATAGAAATGCCTATTTTGCCAACTAATATGTCTTTAAAATCAGCAGTATCTCTTTGGGATATCACTAATGAATATTCATTAGTTAACAACCAAGGCTTGATGAAATGGTATTCAGCAATTGAAAATCCTATTTCTATTATAGCTGATGAACTACAAACTATTAATTTATTGGAAAATAAAGCAATGGATCTGATCTTGAGATGGTTGCCAATGTTTAGAGATAATGTAATGCCATATCTAGCACAAGAGGAAATGAATTTACCATTAAATTCGAAGCTATTTAGCAATTCTATCGAGCTTGGAATGGTTATCTCTGGGGGAATTCTAATTGGTCTAGGTATTACTGGTTTAGCTATACACGTAATTATTAAGAAGAAGTTAAGAGTATAATAAAAAAGTAGCAATAACTAAGATTAAGGATTCTTAATTTTTTTATATTTTTCAATTGCTCGATCACGCCAAATTGAATTCCATTTTTTAAACCCTGACTTTACATATTTTTCTCTATTATAAAAATCATAACAAACCCAATTAAATAAAACAAAAAAGCGTTTTGCCCCACTTTTTCTTGTTAATTGCTTTGATCTTACTCCTAAATCATTTCGAAGATGCTCAATTAATTTTCCCTCTACAGCATCCTGTAACTTGCCTTCAACTATGGCGTCTTCATAATTTATACCTTTTTCTATAAAATACGCTCTCACTTGATCGAAGATATTTCCTCTACAAAGTTTAATGATTTCGTTATCTTTATTAAAATTCAATTGCTTTAATCCAGCTTTGACAAAATCTACCGCTTTTTTTAAGGGCTTTTTATTCTTCCAATTTTCTTCTTTAAATAATGCTACAGGTAATGTTTTAAAGACTAATTCTCCGGTCTCCTTTCTAAGAAGCCCAATAAATGCATCTCCTACAAGATCTCCTGTACCAGCATCATCGATTTCAATTGTCATTTTTTATTCAAACTTAATTTTTTCTAACAATAGAGTAAATTAATTAAAAAATATCAAGTTTTATAAAATTAAATATAATAAGAATTTTTGATGATTTTCTGATGATTATTGAACTTTTAATGATTGGTAATGAAATTCTAATAGGAAAAACTCAAGATACTAATTCAAATTGGATGGCAAAAAGAATAACTAAATATGGACACCAAGTGAAAAGGATTACTACAATTGGTGATGACGTGGATACTATCTCCACCACCTTCAAAGCAAAATTAAAAAGAAAACCTGATTTAATAATCGTATCGGGCGGATTATTCAAAGGATAGGCATCCTTTAAATCTAAGGTCCGACATTCGATGATATGACATTAGCAGGGATTGCAAAAGGTTTGGGGAGAGACCTTGAATTAAATGAGAAAGCATATAAGTCAATTAAAAAGACCTATGAACGTGCTTATCATAAAGGGCTTTTAAAGCTTGAGGGTATGACAAAAGAAAGAGAAAAAATGGCTTATTTACCTAGAGGATCCACTCCATTACCTAACACTGTTGGTACTGCACCGGGAGTCAAGATTAGAGAAGGAACAACAACTATTTTTATATTGCCAGGTGTGCCACAAGAACTAAAATCGATGTTCAGGACTATTATTACACCTATTTTGAAAAAGGAAAAAGGTAATTTTTTAGAAAAAGGATTCACATTTATGGGAATAGGAGAATCTCAGATTGCTCCATATATAACAGAACTGGAAAATAAGTATCCTCAAATATGGATTAAAACTCATCCTAGAGTTGGTCTTTCTGTTGAAGTGGAAGTTTCAATAACCGCATTTAATGTTGAAAATGGAGAAGAGTTAGCTGATAAAGCGTTAAATGAAATTAGAGAAATTATCCTTAGGTTAAAGGGAAAAATTAAAGATTATAAAATTTATTCCAAGTAATCTAATAATATAATTGTGGTAGAAAAATTAGGTATTATTCTCAGAAATGTAAAAGCTCCCGAAGTTAGTTCAAATGAGCTAAAATCAATTTTAACTTCTCTTGGAACTAAATCGATAGATACAATTGTTTGTGACAATATTTTAGAAGCTAAAGAAATAATACAAGAAAAATTTGAAATAATCTCATTTATATTTTTCACGTCCCCAATTCCTAAAATTGATAAAACTACTCAGAGTTTCATTGAATTTATTACAAATAATGAGGATTATAAACATATTGAATTCTTTGCACGTATGCATAAAGAAGAACAGAAAAAAAAATACAAATGGTATGATGATTTTATTAATTATATAAAACTTTAAGGATTTTATATCAATAAGTATTTCAAATGAGATGCCACCATGCGAGTGGAACTCTCAATAAACTCCCACTATAATGTGTTTCAGTTTATTTCATTGACATCTTTAAATCTTAATAATCTCAATATTTTGAACATTTTCTGAAATTTTGACTTGTCTTGGTTGTCCTTTTTCTATTGTTCCAACAATCCAGTTAGAAATGTTATTACTTGTAAGTTTTGTTGTGAAATTTTCAACCTTAGTAGGATCAACAGAAAGAAGCATGCCGCCTGCAGTTTCATGGCACATGCAATTATCAAAAGCATATCCTAACTCATGTGATAATTCTTCAGAAAATCTTATCGATGGAATAGTTTCAATATTTGCAGATAAATCAGAATTCTGAAGCATTTCAGCAGTATGACCGGCTAAACCAAACCCCGTAATATCACTTAGTGCATGAATGAATGAAAAATCATCATAGGAATGTATTGCTTTTACAACAGCTTGATTTGGAGTTGTCATTATTTTTACAGCAAGATCTATAGACTTTTGAAGTTCATCTTTAGAATAATTTTCCAACATTTCTGGAAAGTCCTTAAGAATCCTATATGAGGCCATAATCGCTTGTAATCCTATTGGTTTAGTTAAAACTAATTTGTCTCCTTTTTTTACGCCTTGCTTTTGAATAATTTTATCTTTGTGTACATATCCAGAAGCTTCTCCACCTATTAATGGCCATTCACTATATATCGTATGCCCACCAACCACTCTAGAATTTATCTTTTTTTCCATGAAGTATTTTATTCCTTTTAGAATTCCTTCAGCAACTTCCATCGGAGTCCTAGTGCTAATTGCAAGAAATACAAGCATTCCGGATATCTCAGGCACATTCATTGCAAAAATATCATTTGTTACATTACATGCGGCAATTTCACCAGCAATCTCGGGTTCATCAATAATAGGGGTAAATATATCTATATTTTTGATAAGAACTAACTCACTGTTAGGAATTGGTATAATGGCTGCATCTTCAATATTTCCAGCTAATCCCACCTTGGTTAATAGATCATTTAAGTCGTTTTGACCGAGTTTACAGCTTCATCCGTGTATCTTAACATCTGTGGTTAATCGATATTTTATATCTTTGCTCATACACCTCAACTTTTTATGATTTTCATTAAATTTTAATTTAAAATTAGTTAATAAATCAAATTTTTTTTATTTATAAAAATTATCGATATTTTTTATCAATTTTATCGATAAATAACTCTAATAAAATTAAAAGTAGGAAGTAAAAAAGACCAATTATAATTGATGCTGTTGTGCAACAGTATTCTCAATAAGTGGCCACATCATGTGTTTTTACTTATTTCATAGACATCATTAATATTTTGTTATTTCAATATGTTCAACGTTTTTTGACACGCGAACATGTTTAGGTTTGCTTTTATTATCGATTGTGCCTATAATCCAATTTTTGACTCCATATTCATAATAAAGTTTTTGTGAAAATTCATGTGCTTGATGGGGGTTTACTGAGAGCAGCATCCCTCCAGCAGTTTCGGGCATTTCACATTCATCATATTTATAACCAAATTCATGAGCTAAATCACTTGTTAGTCTAATACTAGGGATCTTCTCGATTACAGCTGAAAGCCGGGAATTCTGAAGCATTTCTCTAAGATGCCCTGCGAGGCCAAACCCGCTAACATCTGTCATAGAATGGATAAATGAAATATCTTGATAAGTATAAATCGCTTTTACAACGTCTTGAAGGGGTGTCGTCATTAATTCCATAGCGAGGTCTATAGAATTATCAATTTCATTCATAGAGTAATTTTCTAAGAGATCAGGATTGTTTTTTTGAAGTCTATATGCTGCCATTATTGGTTGATTCCCTATTGGTTTGGTTAGTATAATTTTATCTCCTTGCTCTACATAGTCTTTTTTGATAATATTATCCTTTTCTACAAATCCACTTGCTTCACCCCCTATTAATGGCCATTCAGAATATATCGTATGACCTCCAATAACATTAGAATTCAATTTTTTCTCCATAAAGTTTTTTATTCCCCTTAAGATTCCTTCTGCTATGTATATAGGCATATTCTTCTTTAATCCTAAGAACACAAGCATACCAGATATTTCTGGAACATTTAACGCAAAAATATCGTTTGTAACGTTAACAGCGGCTATTTCACCCGTTATTTCAGGCTCATCAATAATAGGAGTAAATATATCTATATTTTTTGCCATGAAAAGATTCGTATTGGGAACAGGGATAAGTGCAGAATCTTCGATATCACCTTTTAATCCTGCATTTGCCAGTAGTTTCTCAAGTTTCTCACTGGAAAGCTTACAATTTCAACCAAAAAGTTTCGTTTGCAATGTTAGTCGATAACTCTCTAATTCTTGCATTGTTCACCTCAAATTTTAATTAATACTTTAAATCTTAGTAGAATTAAATAGAATAAATTGATATATTAATTTTTTCTATATAGATTATTAAAATTTTAGATAAACAAACTAAATTTATAAACAAATTTGATAAAAAACCTTTTTATGGAATGAAAAGATCAATGTGTTTTGTTGTCTTTCGGGCAATATCGAACTGATCTCTATAATGTAGATCCAGTTTAATTTCATCCGCGGTTGGATCGAATAGATTCTTTTTTAGTTCTTTTTGTTTATCTACTTTTAGAACATAATTAAATTGAAAGTTCTTACCTGGCTTTAATTCATTTAAATGTAAGAATTTTGGAAAGCTTTCTTTTCTTTGAAATGCTAAATAGGATGGTACTTTTAGTGATATTTGTAAATCCTTGAAATCAAAATTGGAGGGATTTCACTTCCAATAGTTTTGATATTTTTAAAAAAGAGAATTTCTTTTGAATCTGGTATTTCAGATTCTATTTGTTGGAAATAAAGTTTATCATTTATGACTTTAGCATTTAACTTATTTTTACTTATAAATTTGAGGACTAAATCTTTCAATCGCTCAATATCTATTTTGATATAATTAGCAAGTAATTCTAATTTAATTGGATTAATTATATTAAGATAATGTTTAATCTGGTTTAAATACAGTTTGCTATTTGATTTTCTAACAAACATTTTTAATTTATTGATTAATAATTCTTTTGAAGCATTAAATTTATTCAGATAGGGTCTAATGTATAAATTAAATACATTATTATCTTCAAAGAGCTTTTCTTTTCCTATTATAGCATCGATTTGTTTTTCAGTTTCTTCCATATAGTTTTGAATTTGGGTTGAATTCATTTCTATTAATCGTTTCGCATCTGAAAATTCATTTTTCTTCATTAAAAAGTCAAGTTTTTCATTTAATTTATTAAAATCCTCATTAAAGATTTTCATACCTTCAATTCTTTCTGTAATTATAGATTGGATATGTCCCTGAAGAAGTTGGAAATTTAGTTCTGTACTAATCCCATTGATTGTTCTAGATTCTGAACTTGTCCGGATAGGTTCAGCTTGTAAAATGTATTCGATTAATTTATCTTTCATTAATTTAATTTGGCGATCTAAATCATTTAAATATTCTTGGATCTCAATTTTGGTTGCAACCCATTTTTGTAAGAGATCCTTTAAAATTTCATTAAATTCTACATTGTTTATAAGTATTTCTCTGATATCACCATCCAGTTTAAATAGTTTTTTCCTTATCTGTGTTATATAATTAAGTTTATCATCTTCTGTAGTATTTGATTCAATTTTATTTAATTCTTCATCTAAATCAACTTCAAATTTATTTTCTTTTACATATTCAAATTCTGCTTTTAAAATATTAATACGATCTATTATGACATTAACTTTTTCCTTCAAATTGGATATAAACTCAGCCTTTTTCTCTTCACAGATTTCAGAAATAAAACCTTTAATAATACTTAATTCTTCAATTATTTGTACTCTAGTATCTTCCCACTCTTCTATTAATTCAAATGCTAACCTTTTATATTCAAATTTATTAATTATTTGATGGAATTTCTTAATTTTTCTTAATATTTTGTTATACTTCTCATTTAATTGAATTTCAGTTTCATTAAATTTGAAATCTTCAATATAAGAGTTTAATTTTTCTCTGAATTGAGCAGGAATTTTCTGGAATTCAATTATTCTCTTTTGGAATATAGATAATTCGTTGTTAATTCTTTCAATAGCATTTTCTATATCTGGAAAGATAGCTTTTATGTTTTTTAATGTATAGAAAATTTCCTCCTTAACTTCTGGATCTTTTTCAATATTTAGTGCTTTATTCAATTCAATAGTAATCCAGACGGCAATCTTTTTATTTTCTAAAATAAAACATATATTTTGTAAGATTATTATAGTCTTCTTCCTTTCTCGCCAAAATCGTGAATCTAATTGATATAATATTTTGGTTATCTCATTTTCAATTTCAATTTGATATTCTTCAAATAACCGTTTAAATACTAATGCTATACTCTCTCTAATATTTTCTGATGGATTTTCTAGTTCTTCGAATAAATAAGGAAAAATTTCATTGATGTTTTTGCGACAGAGATGAAATATTGCATTTACTAGTGAATTCCTATAATTTGAATCACTTACCTCTAATATAGAATGTAATAAATTTGCCCAAATTTGATCAAAGTTATTTTCGGCAATATTAACAAGTGCTTCAATGACTTTTAATTGAATGCGATATTCTTTTTCTTTTAGTAAATTTATCAATTTTGGGATTATTGATATTATTTCTGAAGATTTTTCCTTACCTATTTCACCAAATAACCAAATAATAAGTTCTTTAACTCTATTATCTTCATTATAGAGAAGATTTAATAAGATATAAAAGATCTTTTCTTTGGTTAAAAAATATGTTCCATGAATTTTTAAAAGCTCTGCGGCTGCTCTAGCAACATCATCATCTTCATCTCTGAGATTGATTATAACCATTGATAATAAAGGTTCTAAATTTCGGATTTTTGTATAATCTTGATTTAAGATCTTTTGGATTGTTCTTATTACATTGAGTTTTACTTTCCAATCATTATCCATTAATTTTTCTGTGTATTCTTCAATAATATCTTGTAATTCTCCAATATCTATATGTAGAGACAAAATCAGATTACCAATGATTTTAACGGTTAATCTCCTCACAGAAGGATCCTGATCATATAAGCGGCCTCGAATTTTACTAAATAATTCAAGTAAGAGATTTGGTCTAAACAGGCTTATTTGGTATGAGATTTCTAATGAGACTAATCGAATCCAAGAATCAGAATCATTAATAAAATGAGATATATTTTTTATTGTTCTCGTTGATATTGAAGGAGATTTATCGCAAATTAGGTTTAATAGACTAAGGCTTCTATATATAAGCTCTTTATTTGAATGATTTTGGAAATTTTCAATAATAATGAATATTTCTTCAGCAGCCTTTTCATTATAACCATTTAGAATTAAACTTTCTATTTTTTCCGTATCTAATGGTTCTTGAGTGTCTAAGGGTTCTTGAGTTGTCAAAGTGGTAGGTAAAACTATATTTTTAAAATTTAATCCTTCAATTATCTCTTCTATCTAAACTAGTATAAATATATATATTTATATTAGGTACTTCAAAAGAAATATAAACTCTTTATGAAGTTCGTTAAATAAATCTATTAATAAAATTACTTCCTTAATCATTTTAAAATTATTTTAAATGGGTTTTTCTCTTGGTGAATAATTTACTTGAAAAATTTTATACCGAATTTATAGATTTGATATGTAAAATCTCTGAAGTGTATCGTTTTGAAGGTAGGTTTGATGAAGCAATGTTATTATTTGATTCAATCAAACAGTTATTAGATGTAAATGAATTAAATAAAGAAGACAAAGCTAAAACTCTAATACAATTTGCTAAAATTAAAATGGATCATAAGTTTCTTAAAGATTTTAATTATGATGATGAAATCCAAATGCTTCAAGAAGCTCAAAAATTAGCAGAAGATTCAAATAAAAAAAATATTCAAGCAGATGCTCTTGATCTGATTGGAAATTGCATCTATCATATAGGAATTCTCGAGGGAAATTTTAAAGAAGCAATCAAATATTATGATAAAGCACTATCTTTAAGAACTCAAATCAACGACAAGTTGGGGTTATCTAAATCTTATTTTCACATAGGACTTTATCATGAGAATAAAAAAGATGCTGATGATAGAGACCATCAGATAGCCTTGGAATATTATGAAAAAGGGTTAAAAATAGCAGAAGAAGAAGATTTCGAACTTGAACAATCCTACTTTTTTCGCCATCTTGCTGGCATCTACGCATATATTAATAAAGATTTAGATAAAGGATTAGAATATTTTAAAAAATCGACGCAATTAAGAGAAAAGATTGGATTCATATTTTCTTTACAATTTGCTTATTTTGCTGAAGCATTTGTTTATTTTCTAAAAAAAGATATGGGAAATGCTACAAACTATTTTACAAAAGCATATTCAGCTGCTTTTAATGTAAATCGTATTGAGGCTTTAAAAACCCTTATTTTCAGACGTGGTGAAGCAGTTGTAAGGGAGATTGATTTAGAAACAGCCATAAAATATTATAGCCTTATAAGAAAAGCTGCCGAACATTTAAAAGACTTCGAAGGAATAAAAGAAATCGAATTAAAAATTAATGAATTGTTAAAAAAAGAATAAATTATTATAGTTAACGAGAATTTTTTCTCCCTTATCCGAAAAGTTCAATAATAGCTTCTCCTGGAGTTGCTGTTCTTTCTCGATAAGTCAATGTTCCTTCGGGAATTTCTTTAGTTTTAACAAAACCTCTTTCAATATCTTTATCAGAAATATAACCCCTTTCACCAGCTTCGAACTGCTTTACAATGTTTCCTTCTTTATCTTTTATGTCAACATTAGTTATCGTTGTTTGAACAACTTCAAAATATAATCTTTTCCCTTCGATTTTGTTAATTGTTGCTTCAGTAATAAGAAGATCCCCACACCTTACCATACCACGCATTTGTACAGCAATATCAATAATATTTCCATATTTCCCGTGTTCGAGAAAATCTTCAAATAATTTTGAAATAAACCCAAAACTAAATAAACCATGAGCAATAACACCTTTAAGTCCGGCTCTTTCAGCTATAGCATCACTAGTATGAATTGGGTTAGTATCTCCTGATGCTTTTGCATATTGTTTTAATAAATCTCTAGTTATCCCCTTAAACTCATTTTTTAATACTTCTCCAACTTTTAAATCTGAGATTTTAACCATTTCAATAACCTCCTTTACGAAACCCAGCAGAAATTGTAATATTACAAACTGGATCATTATTTTGATTCTTAACATGAACTAAAAAGTCAGCAAATAACATCATATTTTTTTCTACAAATCTGACATCAGTGCATTTACCTGTTACTGTTAGCTTATCTCCAGATTTAACATCGACACATCCTTCCCAATTATATCGATTACCAGCATGTAAGAGTTTTCCAGGATCAAGCATTATTCCTCTTTCTTTACCATCTTGGTTTAATTTAAATCCTAAAAGTAATTTATAAATAGCTTTGATTGTATAATAATTAGCAAACGCATGACATGCAACTACTTCTTGTTCGTCTGAATCAACATATTTGGGATCAGTAATTCCATATACTTGAGCAAAATTGACCATATTTCTGTATCGTATATTCACTGTGGTAGATCCAGGAATTTCTATCCCTCTCATGTTTTTTATCAGAAATTCAGCATTCTTTCTCATCTCACTTTCATCCATCTTAGTTCCACTCTTTTTTAAATTTGACTTTAAATATTATTATAATTATAATTTAAGTTCAATTTAATTAAAACTTTAATTTTAAATATGAAATTTCACAAATGCATCTTTAAATACATGTAAGTTATATTAAAAATTGTTTGATTCTATTCTAGTATAAATTTTACTTTCGAGGTTAGTTGATTTAAAGTAATTTATGATTCTCTGTGTATGTTTGGAACCATTTAAAATAATACATGAAATTTTATAATCATCTATTAGAGTCATTGTATAAGGATCAATGGGAGTTGTTTTTTCCTTTAATCCTTTATGACTAGAAATTCTTTCAGCTAATTTGCTTGATTCTTTCATATCCCTAAATTCTGAAGTAGATATCTCTTTTATGACCTGATTTTTTTTGTTTAAAATACCATCAACATCTTTAATTAAATAGCATTCATTTAATTCAAGTTTTTTTGCAATAAATAATGATATCGAATCAGATGTAACATCCCAACTGTGTGGTAATTTGTCGTTATCTTTTATAAATTCATAAGGTAAAAATACACAGAAAGTCTTTTTATTTTCTTTTAGATTATCAAAGATTTCAATGAGTTGTATTTGTGGGAATTTCTTATTTAACTCCAATCCATTATAATTCATAGAAATAATTCCCATCCAATGAGCAATTTCTTCAGTAAATTTCAGTTCATTATATATTTTTCTTATAAAGTTTGCAAAAGTGCCCCCGCCGGGAATTACGATTATTTTA
>JBHLNL010000008.1:0-49758 GCA_048941605.1 Promethearchaeota archaeon
TAAACAAAATTAAAAATATTAATGTTATAAGTTATAAGCTCTAACCTAATGCTTGTATATTACAATATTAAAGATAATTTTGATAGAACATATTCTTTCTCGTAAATTTTTCAATAATGTCTGAGATTTTCAGATATTATGAAATAGATAAAATTCAAATTGAATCACTCATGAATATATTTCTATTATACGGTTTCGATGAAATATCATTCCAGTACTTAATTTTTATTTAATTTTTCTTATATTTTGATTGAGATAAGATTAACTTATCATAAGAGCCCGCAAATTACAATGTATTATTAGAAATTTTTCGGTTTACAATGTTTAGTGAATTTAAAAAGATTAGTATTTTTATGAATATTCTTATTTTAATTTGTAATAAAAATCAAAAATAATAAAATTTTTTTGGTGTCCTTAATAACTAAAAGCTATGGACTCGCAAGAAGAAAAAAAAATAATTGAAGAGATACTAAAACATAGAAGATTATCATATTCGATAGAAGTATTAGATGTTCAAGGAGATAAATATACTATACGGAATAATTTCGGTTCTACAATCGTATATGTCAAGAAGGGAGAGAATTATTTCTTGGAAGAGGAGTCTTAATAAAATGAGAGAAAATTCATAGAATTATAGTAATGATACAAATTTTATTCTAAAAATTACTTTCTTTTTAAGGTGTTTTATTTTATAATTAATAAATATAAATCTTATAATATTTTTTAGATAAGAATATAAAATAATAATTTTATAGATTAATTAACAGAAATATGATATTCATAATAATTTTCAGTTGATTAAAAATTCGTAGAAGAAGGATAGGGTCAGATAATACAGAAGGTAAATTTGTAGAAAAATTTCGGGCGGTTATGGATGATCATATATCAGTCTCAATTTACAACAAGAAGAAGAGATCTTTTTGTATTATACGAAAAGATTTAGCAAAATCGTATGAAATAGAGGTTGATGCCTCAGAAGCTCCTGTATTAAATAAAATGCTAAATGAACCCGAACCTTATGAGAGTTCTATTGCTGATTTAAAAATTTTGGAGGAAGAAGTTTTTCCTATAAATAATGCTTTTCAAAAAGTATTTGGAGTAGATAAGGAGCTTAAATTAAATTCCATTAAATTAGCAGTTGGCAGTAATTATCACGACTATGTAACAATTGGAGAGAATGATCTTATTAAATTTGATGTAAAACCCACAATTACTGGATTAATGAAATTTATTAAGGATAATAAGGAAAATATTTTGGGTTTCTTAGATAGCGAATATATTAGTGAAGAAGGTAATGTAATATATCTAAATTGCGGAAAAAAGAACATCTCAGAAAATATTTATTCTATAAAAGTGTTAATTCTTGCCTCGATGCAACAAAGGGGTTTTTTTCTTCAACAAGAACATAAATATTATGGACTTCAACTTTATGTAATCATTGAATCAAGAAAATCTAATGATGATTTGTTATTTGAGTTATTAAAGGAACTAAATATTGATTGGGAATTAATATTCTTTCGACGAAAACTAGCAATTCATGATTGGATGGAAATAGAATGTGAAAAGAATTCTGAAAATCTTAAAAGTTATCTTCGAGCAAAATATGAAACTCTGAATTATTTTGATGTAAACAATATAATAAGAGTAATAGTTAAGAATCAATTAAACTTTAAAGTAGCCAATAAAATGGCATCACTATTATATAAAATGAAAAATGAGCGAGCTATCCGATTTCAAGATGGAAAATACCAAGAAAATCTATATCAAGAAGAACAAATTCAACAAGATGAGTATTCTATTACTCTAAAAAAAGCAGAAGTTGCTGCTGCTGCTAAACTTGCTTGTTCATACTTAGGAATTCAAAAAAATATAAAATTTGACCGAGATATTTCTAATGATGAAATTCATAAGTATGAAGAGGAATTGCTGAATATATAATTAATACTTCTATTATATAAAAAATAGCTAAAGTAAAAATTAGATATTTTATTAATTCAATCCGTATGATTGTCTTAATAATTCATGATTAACTTTTCCGACTGTAATACTTTTTCCAGTTTTAATGTTAGTGACTGTATAAATAGCAGGTGCAAACAGACCAGGATCAATGTCATAAAAATTATAATTTGCTTCTTTAAATGTTTCTAAAAAAGGTCTTCCATAACTCGAAGAGGTATTTGCAGGCGCTTTTTTAAGTAACTCAAATAAATCTTCTTCTTTTTCTTTCTCAATATCAATGGTATAATATGTTAATCCAGCAGCACTTATAGAATCATTTGTGCGACCCATAGCACCGAGATCATCTTTTGCAACTGGAGCGATAGTAGTAGTACCAAAACCATTACTTATTATATTTATTGGAAATTTAATTTCATGTAGTTTGTGTATTCCCGTCTCAACAATTCTAGAAGCTACTTGGATGGATCCTGTTAAGCAAGCCGTAGGAGCGCAGACAGCATAAGTATTATGGGGACTAACACCACATTTTTTAGCGACAATATCCAAAACTTTCTCGTTTGGTAATTTTGAGGTTTCAAAAACAATTACTGCGCAATCAGATTCATCTATATAACTTATTTCTTCAAATATCTTTTCTACTTTACTTTTTGCCCTAGCAGGACCCGATCCTAATGATTGAAAAATTACTTTCTTTTTTAATTGCCCTTCTTTCTCAATTTCTTTTTTCAATTTAACATTCCATCCTGCTAATTGAGATGCCATGCAAGAGATAATTGGTTCTGAAGTATAAACATTAATACTAGGTAAATAATGGCCATCTAAATTATATGAAGCAAATTCAACAGTTCCTAAACCACCCATACATATTTCTCCAACTAATTTTCCTCCGCTCCAAGAAGCATTAGTCATATCAAGCACAGTTGCACCGTTTTCTAATTTATGAATCTCTGTTTTATAAAATTCTTTTTTCTGAATTATTTCATCAATAATTCTCTTTGCAAGTTCATTTATTTTTACATGATGCACTTATTTTCACCTTATTAATATTATTTTTTTTAATTGAGTATATATTATTATTTTGATAATTTATTATAATATAATATTATTTTTGCTGCTTCTCTAGAAAATGGATACATCAAAAGATAAATTTAAAGAATTCATTGAAGCCATAAACGTTGTAAAGAATAAATTTCTTAGCCATTTAAAGGAAAAAAATTCATCTATTCATATATATACTCATTTAGATGCTGATGGATTAAGTGCAGGCGCAATTATAGGTAAAGCATTATTAAGGGAAAATATTCCGTTTCAGATTACTGTTTTAAGACAATTGGAAAAAGAAGAAATTGAAAAAATCTTGAAAAATATTAAAAATTTTAGTAATTTTATTTTTTTTACTGATTTTGGTAGTGGTCAATATTTGGAACTTCAAAATGAACTGATATTGAAGGAAAATTTTAATTCTTTTATAATTTTAGATCACCATCTCCCTCAGGATATTGATTCTAAAGAAGACACAGATAAATTAAAAGAAGTTTATAAAAATACTTATCAATGGCATGTAAATCCCTATTTTTTTGGATTTGATGGGAGCTTAGAGATCTCTGGATCAGGATTATGTTATTTTTTTGTTAAAAGTCTAAATGAAAAAAATATGGACTTGTCGTTTAATGCTATTATTGGAGCAATAGGAGATATTCAAAATCAAGGTCCAAACAAATCTTTTAGAGGCTTAAATTTAAGAATTTTAGAGGATGCAAAAAAATTAGAACTTCTTGAAATTAAAAATGACTTAAATTTTTCTTCAATAAAACCCTTAAATGAAGCAATTGCTTATTCTAAAGACATAAATTTACCAGGATTAACTGGTGATGTAAATAGAACTCTACTTTTTTTAAAAACACTAGGCATATTGATGGAAAATTCAAATGGTAATATAAGAACACTAAATGAGCTTAATAAAGATGAAAAACAAAAAATATCGTCTGCTATTATTGAATATGCTTCAATAAAACTCGATATTGAACCAAATAAAATTATAGAAAAGCTAATTATAAATAGATATTTGTTGAATAATGAAGTAGAAGGTTCAGAATTGTATGATTTAGCTGAATTTTCCAATCTCTTAAATGCATGTGGGCGTCTAAATAGTGCTTCATTAGGGATTGCCATCGCAATGGGGGATAGGAAAATTGCTTATCAAAAATCTCAAGAAATACTTATAAATTACAGAAAAGCATTATTAAACAGTCTTTTATGGCTTAAAGATAATCAAAAAATCCAGCAAAAAGAATATATCCAATATTTTTTTGGAGAAGATGTTATTACTGAGAATATTGTCGGAACTATTGCTTCAATGTTAGTATTTGAAAATAGTGAAGGATTTGATAAGTCAAAACCGATATTTGGTTTAGCAAAAAGAGAGGATGAGAACGTTTATAAAGTTTCTGCTCGAGCTCATGAAAAAATAGTAGGTAAAGGTGTAAACCTCTCAAATGCAATTAGAGAAGCTTGTGAGCAATCAAATTTAGATGTATTAGGTGGAGGGCATCCCCCTGCCGCAGGTACAAAGATACCAGTTGAAAAAGTAGAAATTTTTCTAGAAAACTGTAATATAGCAATTCGTAAGCAATTGTACCAGAAATGATTAATTAAATATCGAATACTAAGTTTATATTTTATAAATTTCCCCAATTTCTGGTGCAACTGAATTATAACCGTTCTTTACCAATTCACTTGCTAAAGTTGTAGTTGATTTATTATCCCCATGAACACAAAATATATTATTGTGGTTTTTATTTTGAAAATTTAAGTTTTCGATATATTCATAAAGATGTCGGCTATCAACGTGGCTGGAAAAATCAAAATAATCATAATCGCATTTTGCTTCAATTTGCAGACTTTTAAAAATGTTTTTTTTCTTATGTGTTTCTTTAAATTCAAAAATTCCATTGTCTAATAATCCTCTACCTGGGCTTCCTTCCACTTGATATCCTACTAAATAGATAGCAGAAGTTGGATCATTTAAGATAGTTTCTATATAATCTATTGCAGCGCCTCCTTTAAGCATACCAGAGGGTGAAATTATAACACCACTTGATTTTTTTACAGGAATCCTATCCTTTTTTTTTTTAATGAAGTGTGTTCTTTTAAGTATTCTTCTAAAAGCTTTTATATCTTTAATGAATTCTGGATATTCCAAATAAATATTAGAGACCTTTCGAGCTAAACCATCAATAAAAATTTTTCCAGTATAGTTATATTTTTCTAAAATTAATAGAGCTTCTTGAGATCGAGCAACTCCAAATGCTGGAATTAAAACTTTTCCCCCATTTTCAGTAACTGCAATGATTTTCTCTACAAATTTATCCTCAAGGAGTTTCCTAGGTGGATGTTCTTTTAAAGCATAAGTAGATTCAATAATTAAAGCGTCTAATTCTGGTACATTTATATAATTAGCAGAGTCAATTAAATTGGTCTTTTGAGTATTAATATCTCCCGAATAAAATAATCTTTTATCATCAACTTCTAGTAATATTGAAACACTTCCGGGAATATGCCCTGCATCAATAAAAGTTAGATAAAAATTATCTTCTATCCTATAACGATTTCCATTTTCAAGAAAATAACTGTGCTGTTTCATAAGATCTAATTCTCTGAAACCAAATGGATATGGAAATTTTGAAATCTTTATCATATCTCTTATTAAAAGTTCAGCAATTTCTAATGAAATTGTGTTAGTGAGTAGTGGAACTTGACATGTTTTATAAATAAAGGGTAATGCTCCTGAATGATCAATATGACTGTGAGTCAAAGCAATCGCTTTCAAATTTGAGTCATCTATTTGATATGGTAGTCTATTATCATTGTTGAAACCAATCCCATAATCTAAAAGACATTTTGACCCACTTTTTGACTCAACTAAAATTCCGGAACGACCGATTTCTCTGCAACTTCCTAAAAATGAGATTTTAACCATATTGAGAAGACTTTATTTAAATTGAAATTAAAAAAATTGCTATTCTAAAAAACAATTAAAAGAATATCAACTTTTTTAAAAAAATCTATAATAAGAAAAAAATAATTCAATCTTTTTGTATTTTTTTCTAAAAGCTAAAATTAAAAAAAAAAATATACTAGAAAGAAATAGGAAGATTATTTCATTTTTTTTATCGTATTAGTCAATAAGGCAATAACATTATCAACATTTTTACTAAAAATTTCTAAAATTTCTTCCCAAGTAACTGGTACCTCATCCTCTTTCCAGCAATCATAATCTGTTGACATAGCAACAGCAGCATATGGAATACCTGCTTCATTTGCTAAAATTGTCTCAGGAGCTATACTCATATTTATTACATCAGCACCCCATATGCGAAACATATTTGATTCTGCTCTTGTAGAAAATCTTGGACCTTCTATGGTAACTACAGTACCTTTTTCATGATGTTTGAGATTGAGCTCCTTAGCAGTTTCAATAAGGATTTCTCTCATCTCCTCTGAATATGGATCTGCCATTGGTGTATGTTTCATATCTCCAGGTTCAAATTCCTCAAAAAAAGAGATTTTCCTGAGTCTGGTGAAATCGATAAATTGATCAAGAATTACCAAATCTCCTCTATTTATCTTCTCTCTCAAACTCCCGCATGCAGTTGTAGCAAGAATATGAGAACAACCTTGATCTTTTAAAGCTTGAATATTTGCTCTAAAATTTACTTGTGTTGGTGGTATAGTATGTTCTCTTCCATGTCTAGCAATGAGAATTACTTCAACATCATGAATTTTTCCTAATCTTAAAGGAGAACTAGGTTTTCCATATTGTGTATCAACTTCAATATCTTTAGCGTCCCTTAAAATGTCAGGATTATCTAATCCAGATCCTCCAATAATTCCTATTTTTACCAACGTTTTTCTCCTATCTTTTATAATGAAATATATATAGAGTGTTTAAAATATAAAATTTAAAATTTTTTAAATTTCTTTACAAAAAAGGTACTGGCTACTGTTAAATCCTATAAAGTTTTAACATAGCATTGATTAGTGTAAAATATATTCCTAATATTAATTTTAAAGTGTTATGTTAAAAAATAAAGTTCTTGTTCTTGGTTCATTAGCTTTTGATTATATAATGGGGTTTAAAGAAAGTTTTATTAATGCAGTATCTATAAATCATGATAAAGAAGAATATCAAAGTACTGTTACAGCAGACAGTCGATACCAGTTTTTTGGAGGAACAGCGGGTAATATTGCTTATAATCTAGGAATTTTGAATATTGCCAAAGTTTGTTTATTTGGTTCGGTAGGGAATGATTTCGAAAGATTAGGATATAAAGATCATATAGAACAATTTAATAATGTAGATTTGCTAGTTGATGTATATGAGGATCTTTTCACAGCAGCTTGTTATATAGTTAATGATATTAAATCTAATCAAATGATCATTTTTCACGGCGGGGCTTTAGACAAGTGTAAGGAAATTGATTTAAAAGAAAAAATCTCAAATCCAAAAGAGTTTATTTACGCAATAAATTCAACCCAAAGTGTCGAGGCTATGATTAATTTTGCTAATCAACTAAAAGAGTTAAAAATACCTTCGATATTTGATCCTGGTCAAGTGACACCACTTTTTCAGAGAAATAGCTTAAGAGATATAATCCAGAAATCTGAAATATTAATTGGTAATACACATGAGATTAAACAAATAAAAGAAAAATCCAAGTTAAATGAAGAGAATATTCTTGAACATGTTAAAGCAATTATAATAACAAAAGGCTCTGAAGGCTCTGAATTGATATATAAAAATGATCAGAATAAAGTATTTCATGTTAAAATCCCTATTGTCAACCCTGCAAAAATTACGGACACTACGGGAGCTGGTGATGGATATCGTGCTGGCATATTAACAGGATTATCATTAGATATGACTCTATTAGATTCATGTAGATTAGGTGCAGTTATAGGATCATTTGTAATCGAAACAAGTGGAGCTCAGACACATCAGTTTAATATTGATAAAGTAAGAAAAAGATTTTTTAATACATTTGGTTATATTCCGTCAGAATTAGAAAAAATATAAAAAATTTCAAATTTTTTAAAAATATCTTTATTCAAATTACTTTAGGTATAGTCTATTCTTCAACTGGAATTTTTACTAAAGAAAGAACATCATACCCTTCTAATTTATCTCTTCCATGTAAACTTCCTGTTAACTCAATAACAAAAGCTATGCCTATTACTACCCCACCTGCTTTTTCTACTAAATTACTTGCTGCTTTAGCTGTACCTCCGGTTGCTAATAAATCATCAAAAACTAAAACTTTATCTCCTTCTTCAATTGCATCAACATGCATCTCAATACTATCGGTTCCATATTCAAGTTCATAAGTTTCACTTAGGGTTTTGTATGGTAACTTACCAGGTTTTCTCATCAAGACGAATCCCGCACCTAATTGATAAGCTAAAACTCCACCCCATACATAACCACGAGCTTCAATGGCAGCTACTTTCGTGATTCCTTTATCTCTATAGCTTTGAATTATTCTATCACAAGATTCTTTAAAGGAAATATAATCTTTACATAGAGTTGTAATATCTTTAAATTGAATTCCTGGTTTTGGCCAATCTGGAACATTTCTAATATGATTCAATAGTTTATCTTCCATTTTATATCCTTTCCATTTATTTATTACTTAAATTGATTTTTTTTAATTAAAATTAATTAAAAATGATATTTAATTGATTGTTATAAAATTGATTTCCAACAAAACTAAATTTTCTTTTAATATTTAGAAAAAATTAAATAAAAATTAAAGTATAAAAAATATATTGAAGATAAAGAAAAAATAAAATCAAATTTATTGCAGATAGGAGTTGTTAACCTTGAAAATATTACTTTTTGGGCCAGCTGGAGCAGGAAAGACATCATTAATGCGCACGACTTGTTTAGGATATAATTTCATGAAGGTCTTAAATTTAAAACCAACCAAAGGAATATCGAGGGAAAACTTTATTTTTCGTGGGATTATGGAATTAAATATTTGGGATGCAGGTGGACAAGAACGCTATATGGAAAGATATTTCTCTGAATCACAACGAGAATTAATATTTTCAGAGGCAACTACCGCTGTTTTTATGGTTGATTCTGCTGCAGTTGATCCTGACGTACGTGACATTTTTGATAAATTTTTAAGTTATTTATTCGAATTCTCTCCTCAAGTTCAACAAGTATACGTTTTGCTAAATAAAATTGATTTACAAGAATCTAAAGAAGATGACTTTTATAAAATCTTAACTAAAGATTTGAATAGTGGTTATATGGAAAAACTTTCGTTTACTCCAGTATCCGTAAAAGAAGGAAGTGCTCAACACAGATTAATAGAAATTTTAGATTATGAAATTCAAAAGAATACATTGTCTATGCAACGTTTAGGAAAAATCCGTCATCTATTAGATGAGTTAAAACTCAATACTTTATCAGAATATTTATTGTTTAATCAACCTGATGGATTGTTAATTTCTTCTACACTTGGGAAATTTGAATCAAAACCACTAAAATTTATGAAATTTGAAATTGGTACATTAGATTCTAATATTTATAGTATTTATCAACAAATTATGGAACTTCAAAAAATTTCAAACCTTTCACCTTTATCATTATCAACTATTGTTTATGAGTCTGAGAATTGCTGGATATTAGTAAAGGAAGTTAGTACTGGAGCAGTTTTAATGGCTGTAACAAGAAATAAGCAGCTTGAAGTGTTTTCTAGTGTTATGAATGCCTTAACTGGTGACTCATTCAAAAATTTAAAATTATACTTAAAATCTTCTGAATTTTAACTAAAATAAAGGATTTAAAAATAAAAAGTTAGTATTTAATAAATTTGGATTTATTAGTATTTCATTATTGTTCTTTGTCATATAATCCAATTTTTTTTAAGAGATGTTGGTTTGCATGATGAGGCCTTCTAATAACTGTATCATTAGATTTCTCAATTTCTCTAGCTTGTTCGCACATAGAAGCAGCAGTTCTCATCATTTCGTGAGCTGCAGCTAATAATGGCATGTATTCAGACCTTTCTTTTAATTGAAAACAAGCTTTTCCAGTAACTTTAGATACTGATGCTGCTAATTCAAAAGCTGCAATTGCTTTAGCTCTGGCATAAGGATTAGAAAATGCTGCAGCTTCTGTTGCAATATTAGCATCTATGATAATTTGGGGCAAAAGTGGTGGTTTATTTTCAAGCATATCCATAATAACTTTATTTAACTCCTCGGCGATTACTTGAAGTACTCCTGTAATTGCAAGAACCTTTAGCAAATCGGAGTTAAAAACACTCATTTCAATTGGATCTAGAAAAGGTCTCCGTGCTCCAATCATACTATCGCAATTTATTAATATATAGCCCATCTTCTTTTCTTTTATTTCATCAATAGCTTTTTTAGCAGGAGCATCTGAAATTATTATAGTAGGGATACCACCAGCTAATTCTCGTGCAGCTTTAGGTCCAGGTAAAGCTGCATTTGGACTCGACATTATAATTAATTCTGGTCCAAATTTGATTAATTCTTTCATAGTATCTACACAATGATTTGCTGGATGCATTTTGGCACCTGATGTAATTTCTCTTACATTAATTCTTGTAGCTTCTGCTCTCTCATCTATTAAAAAAGCAAGTAATAAAGATGAGCCAATTGTTCCATTTTTAAGGATGCCAATATTCAGTTTTTTTCCTTCTTCACTCATTTTTCACAACTATTATTTATAATTCAAATTTTAAAATATGAGTTATATAAACTTACAATTTTTCAATGTTTTTATTTTTTGTTTTAAATTTTATAAAACAAGGAACTCTATTAGTAAATACAAATTATTAAAAAAAAAAGAAAATTACAACTTTAAGGTGAAATAAACAAAATGGAGATTAATGGTGTAGAGATAGAAAATACTTTCTGCGAAGCTTTTGGAACTGTATTTGCTCGAGTTTTAGTCACAGCAAAGAATAAGAAATGGGCTACAATAGCAGCTCAGGAAGCAACTGGTTATGGTACATCAACAATTGGCTGTGATGCTGAAGCTGGAATTGATCTTTTTGTAAATGCAGAAAGTACTCCTGATAAACGTCCAGGAGTTATATTAATGTTTTTTAAAAATAAAAAAGATGAGATGAGCATGGTTTTAACACATCGGATTGGTGAATGTGTTCTGACGTGCCCTACAACTGCATGTTTTGATGCTCTAAGTGAATCTCTTGATCCTACTAAGGAATTCGAAGTTAAATCTGGTAACAACTTAAAATTTTTTGGTGATGGATTCCAAGAAAAACTAGAAGGTGTTTATTCATTTGACGCATTTAAAATTCCCGTTATGGAGGGTGATTTTATCGTTCAAAACTCTTTTAAAGTGGGAAAGGGAATAGCTGGTGGTAATTTTTTAATTATTGGAAAAGATCAAGATTCTACCTTAGAAGCTGCCGAAAAAGCAATTGAAGCGATTAAAGATATTCCTAATGTAATTGCGCCATTTCCTGGAGGTATTGTACGTTCAGGATCTAAAGTAGGATCAAAGTATGAATTTATGCGAGCTTCTACTAATCAAAAGTATTGCCCAACTTTGAAGACTAAAATTGAAGATTCAGAATTAAGAGAGGAAGATAATTGCGTTTATGAGATTGTTCTTGATGGTGCCACTGAAGAAGCTATTAAAAAGGCGTTAAAAGTTGGGATTGAAGCAGCAGTGAAAGTTCCAGGTATAAATCGTATATCAGCAGGAAATTATGGAGGAAATCTAGGCAAATTTCAATATCAACTTTACGATATTTTGAGTTAATTAAAAAAAGAGATTAAATATTAATTTATAATTTTCTTTTTATTTTTCGTTTTGGCAGTTCTTTTTTCTCTTCTTCTTTTGGTTCCATTTCTTTAAGATCTTGTTTTTCAAGTTCCTCCTTAATGGGAGTTGTTTTACTTTTTTTCTTAGAGATTAGTTTTTTAGGTGAAATTTCTTTCTTTTTGGTAGATATCTTTTTTGATTCTGCAACTTTTGACTTAAAATATCCATACGTAACACCAATAGCGACGAGGATTCCAATACTAAATCCTGCAAAAAATAAAATCCATGGTAGATAATAACTTATCACATCTGGGATAATTCTTATTCCTTGAGGTGCTTTATCATAATCACCTGTAAGACTTGTAATCGCACCATCTGAATCTATGACGTAAATATAAGCATACCATATATCACCTACTAAATCAAAAGTTCTAATAGTTATTTCTGTATTTATTCCCCTATACTCTCGCGTTATATTATACCACTGATGGTTTTCTCCCAAAAGTGCAACTTTGATATATGAGACTTCTTCAACATCAGAGACATTAAATTTAAATACTAAATCTCTACCATAAAATACAGAGATAGTTTGATTCATCGATAATCCATTAATAGTGTAGCTATGAATTTTAGGCAGATTATTAGTTACTAGTAGATACCTTGTTTTTGAAGTTACTCCATCATGTTGATCTGTCACTGTTAGATTAATAAGGTGATTACCAATTGGTACATTTACTGGAATAGTAAAAGTATTTGAAAATAAATTTTCACTGACAAAATTTAATGTCTGTGAAAGTGATAGTTCACCTTCAGCATCATAAATAAAAATCCTTGTTATGAGATTTTCTGTAAGAGTTTCTATATCCGTTACATTAACTGAAATTGTACACTCCCCAGCCCTGAGTAATTCATCAGAAGATAGTTCGATACTAGAATTAATGATTGGATTATTATTTTTCACATAAAAAGGAACGTAGGCATTTTCTTTTCTTCCACTATTTTTATCAGTCATATTTAATTGTAGATAATAATATTGATTTTTGTTAGTAAAAGTCTCATTTTTAAGCTGGATTGTATATTGAACAAGATTTTTTTCAAGACTCAGTATAGTATTTTGGTTTAATCCATCGCTATCAACTATTGTCGTATTCCATGTAAAATTATAAGATTTAAAATTATGAATAACCATTTGAGCATTTATTAATTCATCGATAAAATATTCAGAAGTAAGGAGGTTTTCTGAATTAAATAAATTTACCATGTAGTTTGTAAGAATTGTAAAGTTAGTAAATGTTGTTTGTGAATTTTTTAATTCATTGGTTTCATTATAGATTAAAAAACTTACATTCTGAAAACCTAGCGGTGCGTCGTATTCTGGTGTATATATACCAATAAATTTACCACTACCTATAAATTCCATATCAAATACCCTAGTAGAACCATTGCTAAATGATATTTGCATTTTTGTGTAATTTGCATCAGGCCAACTATAAGTATCAATAGTGAAATTAATAGATTCAAAAAGTCGATATATTACTGTAGCATTTTGCTCAATGGCAGAATATGGTAAGGGATCAGATATTTTAGGTAAAAGAAATTCCTCATTTTTAAAATAAGTAGACTCAATAGCCTTGGATTGTGTATTATTCAATGAAATAGTAGCATAACTTAAAAATAAACTAAATATAAAAAATATAATTAGTATTGAAATTTTTTTGTGTTTAATTTCCAAAATATCCTCATCTTCTTAGTTTCTTATGTTTAATATCTTTATTCTTAAAATACAATATAATACCAATTGGAATTATAATGGGTAAAATATAGAATAAAACTAAATTTAATGATGATAGTTCAAGTGAAACTTCAAAATAAAACAACGCAATTGTTTCGTCTGTGCTATCTTCTAATTCCAATCTATATTTTTTTAGCCCAAATTCATAAGGATTTATAGTTGGAGTAATTTGTGTTATAATTATATTTTCTCCTGTATCCAGCTTAGCTAAATTTGTACTATATCTTACACCATTTATATACAATGAAAATGCTTCTGAATTTTGTTGATTATTTTGGATAACAATGATTAAGTAAGCAGAGGCACCTTGTGGTATACTTTTCGGAAAGGAAGTGCTTATAATCTCAAACCTAGAAACTACTTCTACATTAAATGATTTTGAATAATATTCTGTCGTGTTTATTAGAATTCTCATTTTTATCCTTATTGTATCATTTATAATAGATTCTGATGTTTTTAAATAATATGATACTAGTTTTATTTCATTTTCATTTAATGTCTCTTCTTGCATAACGCTTTCAATATAATCTTCTTCAACTCCAGTGAAACTCACATTAAGAGATTGAGTCGCATTTGGGAGAAAATTTTTTAAGTTCATTGATACATAAATGTTATCTCCACTGACAACTCTACTTTGATAGATAAAATTGTTATAATCAAAAGAATATCCAATTTCTATTACTTTCTTAACTTCCAAAAAAGTAATAGAACCTTGTCTAATTTTAAAGAATATTTCACTATATCCTGGTTCTGCTCCATATTTAGCAGTAAGGTTAAAATCGATCTGAACTATTTCGATAGAAGCGTTGAAGTAAATATCTTGAGATGGGAAATTAACAATATCTTGTCCTTCTACCGATGCAGTTAATGTTAGATCTTCATTACGGGTATAATTAATAAATAAAGATACATTAAGAATTGGTCCTTGATATAAAATTCCTGGTAATCCTATAATTGACTCATTAATTAATCCAGAAAAAACATTATAACGCTTTAAAGTATCTGTCAATTTAAAATAGGTTTTGTTAGCCCATACATAGAGGTAATAACCTTCACCTATTGGAAATGAATCATCAATAGGGATAATGAGAGTATCAGAAGTCGCTGGATTGATAATATCTCGTTCAATTTGGTTTAGAAAAGTTCCATTCGGGTATTTTAGTATATAGTTAATAGTTGCATCAGTTATGTCATGTTGTACTGCAAAATTTACATATGACTCATTTGCTGGATTAAAATATTGATCCAGATTCTTAAATGAATAGGTTGATGTCAAATTCAGAATATCTTGATTGAAAGTATAATCTGGAATTTCTCCGGATACATTATATGCACTTTTTAAGACTGTGCTGTTATAAATCTTAAAAGCGTTTAAATATGCCTTAGATAATTTAAGGTTGGAAAGAAATGATTTAGTAGTATTAGTTAAAGAAAAGTCATATGCTATATCGCCCCCTATAGTGTCATAGAGATTATTTTCTATAGAATTGAATATGGCTAATGCCCTATTATAGTAAGTTATATTTCCCGTTAGTTCAAATAATTTCAAACAAGCACTCATCATTATAGCATTATCTTTTAGGTCTTTACTACTATCAGAGAGCCCCCATCCAGGAGTAGCAACTTTCATATAAAAACCATTATCATATAAATTTTCTAAGCTGTTATATAATTCAATTGCATTTATAAAATATATTGAATCGTTTTTCATACCTGATTCAATCCAAAAATCTAATAACGCAATAATCCCTAAAGCATTTGTACGTAAGTGATAATATTTCTGCCCAGCAAGCGATGTATCCCAATCCATATTCGCATCATGATAAAAGGCTTTATCACTTGAATCCCACATATATCCGTTATCAACCATATCAATTATTGTAAGATTTGCTAGCTCCAAAGCTCTATCTCTTATGATATTATCTAAACCAAGTTTCCGAAAAGTTCGGTGAATTAAGAGATTTGCCGAAATAGCATAAAAATTACTTTCAGAATACTTAGTATTGGAAGAATTATAATGAGTAAATCCATTGTAGATAGGGTCTATATCCCAAAATTCAGAAGAATTTAATAGATAGAAAACTTCATCAATAGAATCTTCGGGCGTTACTCCATTTACAGAAATATCGTCAATATCAGCTCCAATGTTTTCAATTAACAAAAATATTGGCATTAAATTATCAATTAAATATCTATTATCATTTTTTATATCTCCAGTCGTATTATCAATCGACTTAATAAAGCCATATTTAAACTCATTAATATTACCTTCATACCATAGATTAGTATTTTTCAAATCTAAATATATATCAAAACTTTCAATCGCATTTATTTCCATTTTCTTTAATGAGTTATAATAAAGTAGATTGTCTTCAGAGAAAATTGTACCATCTATGATGTCACCATTACTATCTCCATATCTATAATAGGTAGCTATATCATAATCTAAACTTGATTGATATTTGTTTTCAAAAAAATTACGGAGAAGGTCAAAATTTTTAGTAAAAGGATTTTGAAGCATTGAAATTGTTGAAGCTTTTTGGAGATTGTTAAAAGTATTATTATCAAAATCATTATCATTTGTTGAGAAGATCTCTTCAGAGTAATTATTGTTAAAATCATTCAGGTCAATAAAGACTAAACTTATTAGAATTATAAACGTAAAAAATAGACATAAGATTATTTTAAGACTTTGGTTTTTATTCCTTTTAGTTTTTCCTATATTATAAATATTTAAAAATCTCATTTTAACTTATTTAAAGCAAATTTATAAGTATTTACCAAAGTTTACTTTTTAAATTATATTTGTAAAAAATCCTTCTCTTTAAAATTTTTTCTGACAATATCAAAAAGATCTTAATATTTGTCAAGTGTCGAAGATTTGATAACCATTAAAAATTTAAACTTTCTAAAAGGAAGAATTTTTAAAGGGCTAACTCAATTCGAATTTCTGAATTTTTTTCTTAAGATATTGACTATTTCGTTTATTTTAACTCTTTCTTGTTCCATCGAATCTCTAAATCTAATGGTAACTGAATTATCTTCTAAAGATTCATAATCAATTGTAATACAATAGCTTGTACCAATTTCGTCCTGTCTTCTATATCTTTTTCCTATAGACCCAGCAACATCAAAAAATGAGCTAATACGATTTTCTAATAAATTTCTGTGAATTTTTAATGCTAAATCTCTAATATCTTCTTTATTTTTAACTAGTGGAAAGACTGCTACAGCATTCGGAGCTAATTTTGGGCTTAGCTTTAAATTTATTCTTCCTTCTTCTACATTAAAAGTAGTCTCTAGCAAAGTATAAATAATTCTGTCAATTCCAAATGCAATTTCAAGCACTTGAGGAATTTCTTTATGCTCTGAATCAGGGTCCATATTTACTTCAAAACTCTGTTTTGAAAATTCTGCGTGTCTCCTTAAATCATAATCAGTCCTATCATGCACTCCGCAAATTTCCACCCATCCAAATTGCTTTGTCTTTATTTCTAAATCCCAAGCATCATCAGCATAATGAGCACGTTCATTTAATGAGTGTTGTCTAAATCTAACTAATTCTCCTGGAATACCCAGTATTTTTGTTAAATAATAAGAGATGTAAAGACAATAAGCAAATGCTGGTTTTTTAAGAATTTTTTTATTTATGGCATTTTCTAATGAGATTATTTGAGGTTTATCAATATTCTTCTCTTGATGTTTCCAATCTAATAATGGTAATGCATTTCTTTTAATTTCTTCATAATCTTCAAATTCCATCTCTTGCTGTTTACTGATAAATAGTTGTAATTCAAATTGATCAAAAGCTCTCATTCGAAGAACCCCCTGTCGTGGAGAGATCTCATTCCGATAGGCTTTTCCAAATTGATAAATCTTGATTGGGTATTGTCTTCTTGCATCTTGATCTAAACGATTGAATAATAAATAAGTCGTAGTAGCTGTTTCTGGTCTTAAATATGCAGTAACGTTATTACCAACTTGTGTTTTTAGCATTAAATTGTATTCTTCTATTTTATTAAGAGGTGTCTCACATTTAGGACAGGATAAATTATTTTGCAGGATTAAATTTTCCATCTGTTTAAATGATAATCCATCTATCATCTGATCTGGAAGCTGCTCTTGAATGAAATTATCAGCTCTATATAGTGTGCTACATTTATCACATCTAATGACAGGATCAATGAAACGCTCTAAATGTCCTGATGCAATCCATACAATTTCAGGCATAATTGTTGGACATTCAACTTCTCCAAATCCAAAATAACGTAATTCTTGCCTAAATAGATTCAAGATATTATTTTTTAGAGCCATCCCAGCGGGACCATACGAATAAAATCCTGCGAGACCACCATAAATTTCTGGGGAAGGCCCCCAAATAAACCCTCGACGTTTAACTAATGAATTGAATGTTTCTATGTTATCCTCAATTTTCATACATTAATAAAAAGTGTATTATAATATTTGTATTTTAAGATATTACAAGTAAATTAAAATAAATTTTTATAATAGGAATATAATAATTATATTATATTTTTTTTTAAAGTTAAAAACAAAATTGATAAATTATGTTTTTTCAAAATTTCCAATACCTTGGTTTCTGGGAAGCAATAGAAATGGGCCTTTATTTCATTATTGTAGGGTATTTCTTCTTATTATTTTTCTACTTCTTATTTATAAGATATCGAACTTCAAAGAAATTATACTGGCTATTTTTTAGCTTATTCTTTTTGTGCTTTGGGATTGCACGTGTGTTTTTCATAGTTTATTATTTTTTCGCTCCAGAACTCTTTACAGGTGCTAATGGTGATGAGGTTGTTGCATTTTTAATGTTAAATTATCGATTAGCTACATTTTTTACTTGGTTGGGGACTGCTTGTGCTGTTGGAGTGTTAGGAATATTAATAATTCCTCCTGATACTCAAATAGAAGCTAATTCAGAGAAAGGAAAATCAGTGAGTGGATGGTTTAGAAATAAAAACAACATTAAACTACTAATTCGAGGAGGCTTATTTATACTCCCAATTATTATAGGAATTTTGGCTTTAACATTATCAGAATGGTTTTTTATGGATCCTGATTTTGTCGCAGATTATGGTATTACAGATAACATTATTAAAGTAACTATTGGATCATGGGAATATCCTCTTGGGAGATTTTTGTTTAATTTCATTTTTATGCCTTTATTCCTTGCGTTAATACCTTTTATCTTCCTATACCTTGCTTGGAAGACTTTTGGAGTGTTGAGAAAATCCTATGCTTTAAATGCTATTGGATTCCTACTTTATTTTATTGGAGGAAGAATTCTTCAAGGCATTCTTGATGTAGCTGCGTTGCCTCATGTAAGAGCGATATTACCACCTTTAATAATATTGTTAGCACTTCTTATTTTAGTAATAGCTAATAATTATGAACAACTCAAATAATTTTATTTTAAACTCTAATTTTCCTTATTTACTTCAGAATTATTCTTTTGAGCGTTTTATTTATTATTATCTTTTAAAAAATGATTAAAATTTTAAAACCGAATCGCTTTAAATTTAATATATTTAGAATAATTTTATAAAGAAAATAATTAAAAAATTAAGATAATATCCATGTCTGTTCACGGAAATCAATATTTATTACCTTTTTTTATTAGCAAAGTGTCTCAACCCCTTTCAATTCAGGGGAATGATGAATTAGCTCTTGCATTTTATCTTTTAACAAAAGATCTAAAGAAAAATGAGAAAATTCTATCCTTTTCACGACTTCTATGGCCTATCTTAAGCATACAAGGAGTAATTAGCACCCATATAATGTTAGATGGATTGAATCTTTTTAATAAAAGTGGTAAGTTTTCTAATCCCCCTCGTCAACCATTAATAGGCCATATCCTTAGAAATATTGATAATAGATCTAAAATTGAGCAATTAAATATACTCATTGATATCTTAACATATAAGGATAAGGAAGCTGAAGAAATTGGTGAAGGAGAAGAATCGGAATTTCAAAGGCTTAAAATTAACGGTTTAATCAATCCCGAATTTCTTCAAACTTTGATAAAAATTATTCCTCTAATTGAATATAAACCGATTGCAGAATACACAGTATTAGATACTGTTATTTCAACTGAAAATGCATTGAATATTTCAGAGAATTATCGGCAAATAATTAATACAATGAAAGGAAATGCATTAAGATGGAAAACCCAAATTGAATTAATAAATAAAGAAGTGAGTAAGTGGCTTATTGACATAAATGTTCAATTAAAAGATATAGATACAAGGTATTCTAGTCAAATTACTAAAACTTCCTCCTCAATCGATACTATTCAGGTAGATGAACAAACTAAATTAGAGCAAGATAAAATTGATCAATGGAATGTGATTGAAAAAAAGAGGATAATTGAAAACATGTCTACTTTTTTTAAAACATTTGAACGACACCTTGATGAAATGATTAAAAAAAACAAAATGTTTACAAATAGTGATTCTTTAAAAAGTAGAGTTTTTAAAGACCTGATTCCTCATTTTGAAAATCAATTTGAATATCTAAATGAGGAAGGAGTTAAATTTTTAGAATCTCTTAAGACTCTTCATGACAAATTTAATGAATATAAGGAACAAGCATCTCGAATTGATATTGAAGCAAAACAAAAATTAGAACAATTTAAGGAATCTTTATATGTAAAACTGAAAGACCGAGATAAAAGATTAACTGAATTTGAAAGTGAAAAAGAGGAAAAAATATTTGAATTAAATAAACTGAAAACTCAAATAGAAGATTTATTTTTAAAAATTAAGGAAATAATCGAAATAAAACAAAATACTTGTTTACAAGAAGCTCAATTATTAACTGGATGGTCTTTAAACGATAACCAATCAGATTTATTTTCAAGGCCAATACAATGGATCTATTTACCTGTTTATGCAATGTTTATTGAAGAAGAGGGCAATATGGAAGAATCTATGAATATTGTATTTCCAGGATATATTACCAATGACCTAAATTGTATTTATGAATATACTTCTAATGCCTTCATTGATTTAAAGAACATTTTAAAAGAAAGGATTGATAATGATATGGCTACACGATCAAATTTTGAATTTTCTTGTGAAAGAAAAAATTTGATAAAGGATCCGAACCTTATAAAGAGAATTCAGTTAGGGATTGCGAAATTAAGAGAAAGCGCACTTCTTAATGAAAATATGGAAAGGAAAATTCGAGATAATTTAAATTTATTTGTTTAAATTAAGATTTTTCACTTAAATTATGTCTCAACCAAAACTAGATCGAAAAAAAAAAATAGATCTTAAAAAGAGAAAAATAAGAGCATATTTCTTATCGATTGAAACAAAGAAAAAACAAAATATTGAAGTTGATGAGGTTGCAGAGGAACTTTATCAAGATGGTATGATTTACATCCAAATGAAACTTCCTGTTGAGAAAATTACAAAAGAATTTGAAGCTAAATTAAAAGATAAAATAGAACATAATATTATTAAAGCTAAAATTAGAAAGGCAACTCATGAAGATCTTGATAGTTTAAAATATATATATAATCGCGCTTGGCTTACTAGTAATACACCTTTTAGACCAATTACAAAAACAGATTTACAAAAAATTCTTGAATATCCCGAAACAGTATTTTTAATTGCCAAAGTATATGGTGCTGATGCTGCATTTATCCTTCTTGATTTTGAAGGTAAAAATAATGAATATGCAATTATAACTGCTTTAGCTGTTATTCCTAGATTTCAAAGAAGGGGTCTTGGTTCGGTATTGGGTATGGCAAGTTGGCAATTTATAAAAGAGAATTATCCTAATGTGAAAGAAATTAGAACTGAAGTATATAAAGATAATAAGGTTTCGTTTTCCTTCATTAAAGGTATTGGTTTTGAAGAGTATGACACAAAAACATACAAGAAAGAAGATTTTGAAATTTATGAGAAGGAATAGTATTTTAAAGAACTTATTTTAACTACTCAATGATCTAATTTTCTCATCTAACAATTTTGTATTGTAATCATCTTGGATTTTTTGATAATAGTCTCGAGCTCTCCCAAAATATGAGATGGCTGTTTCAACCATTCTTTTATTAATACAAATATCACCTAATTTATTAAGGATGGTTGCACTCTCTTTAGAATATTCTAAATCTTCATATATTTCTAAAGCTTCTTCGAAAAAATTCATTGCTTGGGACGCATCCCCTTCAAATTCTAAATAAATTTTCCCTATTTTAAATTTAAGCTCAGCGTTTTTCTTATTATCTCCAAATTTATAAAAAATCTCACGAGATAATTCAAAATATTCAATTGCTCTCTTAATTTCTCCTTTAGATAAATAAAGATCTGCTATATTCTCTAATATCTCCCCCTCTTTAATATTATCTCCAATTTCAAAAATACGTACAGCTTCAAGGCTTTGGATAAATAAATTCTCCGCTTTTGTACTATTGTCCCATATTTGATAAATTTTTCCAAGATATAAATAAAGTTCCCACTCTAATTTTGCTTTAATATAGACAGAGATGTTATCGTTTAATCTATTAATTAATTCTAAAGCTTTATTTAAATGATCATATGATTCATTGTAATCTTCGCCTATAATAAAGTACAATTTTCCATATTTTATTTCTGTTTGAATAATACCATATATATCTTCATTTTCTCTGAAAAATTCTAAATTTCTAGCCAAAATTTTTTTAATTCGGTTAAAGTCTTTTAACAAATAAAGTACTTCCACTAAATTACTACTGGACTTTATTTCTTCATATTTTAGATTTTCTTGTTGAGATAATTTAAATGCTTTTTGATAAAAATGATATGATTGTTCTAGATCATTAATTATAAAATAAACATTTCCTAAATTGTTTAGAACTTTTACGATTTTATTGATATCGTTTAATTCTTTCAGAATATCTAGAGATCTATTGAAATGATAAATTGCTTGGTCAAAAAAGCCATTGTCTTCATGAATTATACCCATTTCGTTATGACAAATAGCTAAGTTATTTGAATCGTTTACTTCTCCAAAATTCTTTACTGCTAATTCAAGATTTTTCAAAGCTTTTAGTAGATCTCTTTTTTTATAATATAAACTTGATTTTTCTAATAAAATAGCCCCAGGTATTGGTTCTCCAGTTATTTCTTTACTTTCTAAAGTTTCATCAATTTCTCTTATTCTTCTATCAATTTCTTTGTCTTCTATTACAGTATCATCGAAAACATAGCTTTCTTCTTCAGCTTCTAGGTGATATATTTCTGGTCTATCATATGGAAATTTTATGTTTCTATCTAGAGCATCCTTTATGTTTGTGATTAATGGTTTATTACAATTCCTACAATATTTATCTAAGCGCTCTATCTCTGCCTTACAATACGGGCACTTTATTTTATTTTCTTTCATTATTTTTTCTTTTATTGGTAGGTTTTGATAGATATTTTTTGAAATTCTTTCTTAAAATCTCTTAATTCATTATTTTTTAAAATAATTTTTGTAAATAAATTTACTTATTCTTAAAATTCAAATCGATGTAAGCCAACAAATAGATTAAAAATTCACCACAACCACCTAATTTTTTTTGATATATACCCAATAATTTTCCAAAAAAGGTGTTTTCTTCTTTGGGTTTTGTCTTGCTTTTTTTCATTCATTTTTTTTTCTACCCTCCATTATTTTATTTATTTTATTTAGAAAAAAGATTGTTAATATAGGTATTTAATTTCTTAAAGCATTGCTCGAACTCTTCAATTGTGAACGAATCCACTATGCGATTACTCCACACATTTAAACTATTCGTTTAATTATTTCCACTGCTTCATAGATTTGTTGGATTTCATAATCAGGGTGAATTTCTTTTGATTTAGGGGAATCAGAATCATTAATCCATATTGTTAACATATTACAATTTTTAGCTCCTTTTATATCGGTTTCTAATATATCTCCAATATGAATTGCATTTTGCGGTTTACAATTAAAATGTCTTAATATTGTGTTGAACATAACTGGACTGGGTTTATAAAAGCCAGTTTCATCTGAAAAAAGTGTTTGTTGGAAATATTTTTCAATATCATATCTCTTAAAAATTTTTTTGATTATGTGTCCAGGAGTAATTCCAGTGTTGGAGATTAACCCTATATTATAATCCTCAGATAATTCCCTCAATGTTTCATTAACGCCGATTTTTAAATGAGGAGGATTTTTTAACATGATTTTTTCGAATGAATTTTCAATCCTTTTAATCTGAAGCTTAGATAAGTTTATTTTAAGAGAATTTAATATATCTAGAATTCGGTCACGTGTATAGATATGACGACAATCAATTTCCTCTAAATTAATATCTGACAATTGAAAGGCTGAATTAAAACTGTCCTTAAGTTCATTTGGAGAAAATGAAATTTGATTTTTTGCCAAAAATTGAATAAAATAATTTAATCTTGAATTTGAATAATATTCATTAGCAAATATAGTATTCCAGAGATCAAAAGTAACAGTTTGTATCATTAATTCTTCAATTCTTAAAAGACTTGTTTATTTATTATTTTTTTAGAAGTTGATACAAAAAGTTTTAGAAAAAAATTGTCTGAAATTGTTTTATAATGTTTATTCTAATTTCATTAAGAATTTAGTTAGTCCATTTGTAAGAACTGAAAATGCAACATGCCTATACCACCAGAACTTAGGGTTAAACAAAAGTCGTAACAATTTCTTTCCAAAAAGAAAATAACCAATATCATTATAGAAAAATCTATAACTTTCATCGAGTAATTCCTGGATTTGATCAATGTTCATGTCTGGAGTATTCATAACCGGAGTAATTTCCCATTTTTCCCATCGAAAATCCTCTGGAATCCATCCATTTTCCATAGCTTCGTCGTATAGGGGAGTACCAGGAAAAGGTGTAATGGGATTTGTCATCATCATATCAAGTTCTAATTCCTTCATTAATTTAAACATTTTCCATGTATCTTGTACTGTTTCTCCAATGTTTCCTATAATAAAAGACCCAAAAACCATAATTCCATTCTTGTGACATAAACTTATGCACTGACGAACTTTATCAAGAGTATATTGTTTTTGCATATTATCTAAAGACATTTGTTTAAAACTTTCAAATCCTAAAAAGAAACAGATAAAACTAGCCTTAGACATTGCTTTTACCATATCTGGATTATTAGCAATATCATCAACTCTAGATTGACAGACAAACATTAATCGTTTATTCAATTTTGTTTTTATTAAAAGCTCACAAATTCTCATTACTCGTTTCTTTTGGAGAGTAAAATTGTCATCTGTAAAAAATATTAATTTTACTGACCCTGGTACATTCAATAACTCTTTAATTACTCTTTCGGGAGATTTTACTCGATACTTTCCCTTATAAAATTGAGTTACACAACAAAAATTACAATTGAAGGGACAACCCCTCGAAGTTTCACAAACCCATGCTGGAACCCAAATATAATGATAAGATTTTGGATCAATTAAATTATTCTCGGGAAATGGAATTTCATTCAAATCTGTAATAAAGGATCTGTCCGGATTATGAATCACAACACCATCATCTCTATATGAAAGACCAAGGATCTTACTCTTCGGCTTGCCTTCTAATAACTCTCTAAATGTAATCTCTCCCTCTCCTCGACAAATCATATCTATACAATCGAAATCTTCAATTAACGTTGGAACTAACGTTGGATGAAATCCTCCCAATATAGTTGGAACTCCATTTCTTTTAGCAATTTTACATATCTTTAAAACCATTTTTAATGTATTTGTCATGCATGTTATTCCGATTAAATCAAACTGACGGATTTTTTGTTCAAGTTTAATTATTTCATAATTAATATGTACATTTAAATCTAAGATTTCAATTTTATGTTCAAGATCTCCAACAGCACCAGCAAGAGTTAAAAGGGACAAGGGAGGACTACACATTACTTTTCCCATACCTTTACCAACTTGGAATGGAGGATATATTAATAAAATTTTCATATTTTTTTACCTAACCAAATTTATTTATATACTTCCTAAATAGAATTAATAGAACCATTATGTAGATTGTATCAAAAAAATTTTCACTATGTTGATTCAACAAATACACTATGTATTTTCAACAAATGATTATTTAAAAATCTTTTCTAGAAGTGACTTGATATTTAATACACATAGATTTCTATTTTCCTTTAATCATAAAATCTAGACAATAATATTTGAATATAAAAAGAATTAAAAGGAATCATTCTCTTTCTTTCTAAAAGAAAATTTATACAAAAAAGTGAATCATATTGGACCCGAAATTATTCAAAAAAACTTTTACTCTCATTTGTGATGCTTGCGGAGCATTTGCACATACACAACAATCCACATGTGATAAATGTGGAGAAGAGGCTTTGAGAAAGGCTACAAAAGAAGATTATAAAAACCGATTAAATTCAAAGTGAATTTTTTATTGAGTATATTAACTCAAATTAATATTATAACTATTCTTCTTGGATTAGATAATTTACTTTTGTAGTTTTTCAGATTCGCTAAGTTCTTTAAAAATAGCGCGATCATTCATACCAAGAGAATTTAGTAGGATTCGGATTTGGATTATAGCATTTTTAGCTTGAATTTTAGTTGCAATATTTAAAGCTTTTATGAATTGGTTTTTTGCTTCTTTATATTCTCCTATGTAGAATAAAATCTCACCAACGTAACCTAAACCTTTAATAATTAGTTCTGTGTAATTCGCGTCAATAGCAACGTTAGTTCCTTTTTTGAAGTATTTAAGAGCTTCTTCAAGATCATTAGCTTTCTTTTGTAAAATCCCTAAATTAAAATAAGAAGTTATAATGCCCTTATTATCGTTAATTTGTTTAAATGCTTTCAGTGTCTTTTTATAAAGCTCAAAAACAATATCCCATTTTTCAATTGTTTCATGGATATGAATCAAATTTCCTAAACAATCCAATAAATTGTAGATATCATTATTATCTGAACAAATTGCGCTGCAATCCAAAAAAATATCACATGCCTCATCAAGTTTATTTAATTTGATGTAGTTATTCCCTAATCCTATTAAACACGCAATTTGTTCTTGAATTTGATTCAAATCCTTATAAATATTATATGCTTTTTCATAACAGTTAGTAGATTTTTGAAAAACACCTTCTTTAAAATATAAAGCACCTAACACTCCATAGACTGCTGCTTGACCTAATCTATCTTTTTGTTTTTTGAAATGCTTTAAACAGACTAAATAATTCTCTTCTGATTCATTGTATTCCTCCAATTCTAGTTGGATTAGAGCAATGTCGCTTAATTCTTTTATATAGTTAGAATCCTTTCCAAATTGTTCTAATTCTTTTAAATTTTCTAGCTTTTGATTTAATTGTTGCTGTAATTCCTCTTTTTTAAACTCAGTTTCATTTTCTGTCATAAAATTAAATAAAAACTCTATCTCCTTTATTTAATCCTTAGATAAAATTTCATCTAATATCATTGCAGAATCTTTTACATATTGAAAGCACTTCTTTTCAAAAAAATCATTTTGATCATAGTAGTCCCTTCCTTCAGGTGTGTTAATATCACAATCTAACAATTCCCTACAAATTATTGAGCCATGAATTTTTTGAAATCGACTTGAAAATTCTCTTATAACTTGATAAGTCTTTTCTTTCACTTCAGTATCATCCTTTAACCCCATACCATATCTCAAACCAATAACCATAAACGCACCAGACACTGCTCCGCATGTATTTTGCATACGTCCCATTCCACCTCCAAACCCAGTAGCAATTTTTAATGCTGTATCTTTGTCTAGGCCATATTGAGGAGCATAAGAACTAAATATTGACTGAGCACAATTAAAATTCTTTCTGAAGGAAGAAATAGCGTTTTCTATTCCAGACATTTCAAATAACTCCTATTTATTATAAATATTACAAATTAAAGGTATAAGAAATATAACATTTCATGTCTATTATATATCTAGTGATCTATAATAAGCAAATCACCATTGAACAAAGGAAATAAAATGAAATTAAAAGCGAGATTATTTGATAAATTAGATGATAAGAAAGTTAAATGTCATGTATGTGCCAATGAATGTATAATCCTTCCAGATAAAGTAGGGATATGTAGAACAAGAAAGAATTTTGATGGAGAATTATTCACACTTATATATGGATCACTTATTTCTTCTGGAAGTTTGGATCCTATTGAGAAAAAACCTCTTTATAATTTTTGGCCAGGTGCTACAGCTTATTCAATTGCTTCAATTGGATGCTCTTTTAAATGCCAAAATTGTCAGAATTGGAATATATCACAGGCAAATCCCACAGATAATGGAAAAAGCGGTTATTATGATTTATCTGGTATGAAAGATCATGGGATGTCATTGGTTGAAATGACGCCAGAACAATTAGAAAAGAAAGTAGTAAAGAGTGGAGCAAAAACTCTCGCTTATACATATAATGAACCATTAATATGGCACGAATGGATTATGGACACAGTTCCTCTTATGGAAAAGCATGATATAAAAACAATCCTTGTAACAAATGGATATTCTACTAAAGAAGCGACTAAAGAATTAATTGATGTAGGAATTGATGCTGCAAATATCGATATTAAAGCAATGACTGATGATTTCTATAAAAAAATATGTGGAGTTACATCAGTCAAACCCGTACTCGAAACGGCTAAATTTTTTAAATCAAATGGAATTCATGTAGAAATTACTAATTTAATCATACCAGACTTAAATGATACTAAGCAAGATATTCAGACATTATGTAATTGGATAGTAGAAAGTCTAGGTAAAGATACTCCAACCCATTTTTCTGCTTATCATCCTGATTTTAAAATGCCTTCACCGAAACGTACTTCTTATGATACGTTAAATATGGCTTATAACATCGCTAAAGAAACTGGATTATATTTCCCATATGTAGGAAATATTAGTCATGAAAAAGGAGGTAATACATATTGCCCAAATTGCAATCATTTATTAATGGAGAGAAGAGGTTATAGTTTCAATAAAATTGATATAACTGATGAAAATAAATGTCCTAATTGTGGTTATGATTTGAGTAATGATATCATAGGTGAAATTAATAAAAATCCTTCACATAGATTTATCTTCTTCTAAATAATTTATAGATCAAATCTTTTTTTCTAAATAAAAAATAATAAAAAAAGTTAGGTATTAAAAGAATCCTGAAATTGAAACTCCAACCACTAATAATAGAAATCCTTGAAGTAGACAGAAAATAGCAAATATAACTGCTAAAGGAGGCCAAGAAATTGCTTTAGAAACAGCCATAAAGCCTGCAGTGTAAAATTTCGCTGTAAGAGCAATTATTGCGAATATAATAATAAATACAATGGCCAGTAATAACTTAGGATTAATAAATACTGCTATTAAGTCTACTACTGTTTGTGGAATTAAAAGTGCTAATAGAATCACAACAACAGAAGCTACTAACATGCCAACTATACTAGCAAGAGGCAGATCATTCGCTGGTTTTACAAATGTTAAGATTCCGAATACAATTAATAATATCGAAGTAAAAAGATTTCTATCGTTTTCTGATACTGCGGCATATGCAGTACTGGGAGGAATTCTATACATTAATCCTGATACCCCAGAAACTAAGCTTAATAGACCCACTATAAACCCTATATAAGTGAGTGCCTTCAATACCTTAGTAATATCAAAATCCCAATCTTCTACCTTTCTTTTCTTGAAAGATTTTCTCCTTTTAGTTTCATATGCGGCATATAACAACCACATAATCCCTAAAATTAATAAAAAGAAGCCGCCGAACCTACCTAGTGGTTTTAAAAAATGTTCTGTAAAATCAATCTGAAGAATCAATTATTTTCACTCTTAAATGTAAATTTAGATTTGTTATTATATTGTATATAAAAACTTAAAAATATATTTCAAAGGGAGTCCAATAATTCAAAATTAGTGTTTAAGAGGATTAAGTAATAAAAGAAGTGGATTTCTTTATGTTTTCAATGTAAACCTCAATTTCTTGGCTTTTTCGATTTTCATCCCAGGAATACTCATTTGCCATTATTTCAGCAACATTATTCGCTGCTTCGAGAGCATTTTTATGATCAATCCAAAGCGACATTTCAGTTCGTCTACAAAATACATCAATTAGGTGTGGTGTTGGTTCATATCTTAGACTATAGAGAATTTCTGCTTTTATAAATTCATTCTCTTCAATTATTCTTTCTTTCAAAGATGCATTTTGTTTTACAAATTCAAGAATTTTAAAAGCACCCTTACCATATTGGTGATATAAATGGTCTGCAATATCATCATCTATTTTAAGACCGGAATCATTTAATCCTGCTAACCAAGCTTCTTTTTCAAGACTAATTATGAAGGGCTGTCTACTAAAATGTCGATCTCGTTTAATATTTGGGATTAATTCTTTTTCTTCAATTTTATTAAATAAGTCTTCAGCCATAGCTCGCCATTCTGTTAATTTACCTCCAGTAATTGTTAACAAACCATCCTTAGAGAAAAAAATCACATGAGATCGAGAAACTTCACTTTCAGATTTTCCCTTCTGCATCACCAACGGTCTTATTCCCGCATAAGTTGAAAGAATATTCTCATATCCTAATTTTGCATTTGGGTAGAATTTTTGAGTTGATTTAATTAAATAATCAGCATCTTCTTTAGTGCAATAAGGATTAGCTAAATCTCCATCAAAATCAGTGTCAGTTGTGCCGATAATAGTAAAATTTTTATCTCTGGGAAGAACAAAATATACACGATTATCAATTGGTGAATAAAGAGCATTTGCCATTTTGTTTTTGATATGCTTACGTCTATATTGCAAATGAACTCCCTTTGTAGGGCGTATTAGAGGTTTCGGTATATCATCAGGATAATTCTCTAGCAATTTATCTGTCCAAATTCCCGTTGCATTGACAACCAAAGTTCCTTTTATCTCAAATTCATCATTATTTTCAATATCTCTACATATTACACCTAATATTATATTTTTATTTTTAACATAACCAATTACTTCACAATAATTAAGTATATCAGCGCCTCTAATAACTGCCTCTTTTAATATTTCGATTGTTAATCTGGCATCATCAATATTATTATCGTAATATATTGCTCCTCCTAAATTTCCCTCTCTTAAAAATTCAGGTTCTAATTCAAAGATATCTTCTGGAGAATGCCATTGATGTTTCTTGAAATTTTTAAATTCAGAGTTATCATCACTTAAAAAGTCATAAACTTTAACTGCTGCAGTTAAATCCCGCTTTTTATATTTTTCTCCTTCTATTAAAGGCAGATAAAATGGTATTGGCCTAACCAAATGGGGAATATGAATTCGCATCCAATTTCGTTCTCTTGTAGCTTCTCTTACTAAATCAATTTCTCCATAACTGATATATCTTAATCCTCCATGAGCCATTTTTGAACTTCTTGAGGATGTCCCTGCAGCAAAATCTTGCATATCAATACATGCAACTTTTAGATTTCTCATTGCTGCTTCTCTCGCAACCCCTGCTCCAGTAATTCCCGCACCTATTACTATTAGATCATAATTGGTCTCTTTGAATTTTTGAATAATTTTTTCTCTATTCTTAAAGTTCCATGATTGATCAAATAATTTTTTTTCTAAAACGTCCATAAACATCATTTTAAAGAATTTTTAAGATTAAATTAATCTTGTGTATTAATTCGAAATTAATCCAACTTGTTTTTTAAGATAAATTTAGGGTTTAAATTTTTCATATGGATAATATATATCTTTTCGAAATGTAAAGATTTAAAATAAAAAATTAAGTTCATATATAAGTACTGCTAATTTTTGAATCAAATATGGAAGTTTAAAGATGCCAAAATCTGGAAAAAAAAAAGTATTAATCGTCGATGATGCAGCATTTATTAGAAATAGAATAAAAAAAGTAATTGAAAAGATTGAGTATGCTGATGTTGTAGGGGAAGCTTCAAATGGAGATGATGCAATAACACTTTATAAGGAATTAATGCCAGATTTAGTAACTATGGATCTTATAATGCCGGAATCTGATGGTGTAAAAGCTATTGAAGAAATCATGAAGTTTGATAAGAAAGCGAATATTGTTGTAATAAGTGCCATGGGACAAGAACTCACAATAACTGATGCTTTAGGTAAAGGAGCAAAAGAATATATAAAGAAACCGTTCAAAGAAGAAGATATATATAGAACAATTGAACGATTTTTAAAAGCTTAATTAGAAAATAATATTACTTTCTTTCTATATAAAGGCAAGTTAAGAGTGTTTTAAGAATTAAAGGCATTGAATATATATCATAATAATTATGTTCAATTACTTCTTTTATTAATCCAATATATCTTTTAGGCCTTTCTTTATATTTGCGATAACATAAGCCAACAAGATTACTTGGTAAAGTATTATCTCTTGTCCAACTTAATAGTTTTTCTTCCATATTAGTTAAGGAATAATTATCATACTTTCCTTTATATAGACGACGACAATGATGATACAAATCTATATGATGAAATTTTGTATTACAATTTTCATATGGTGAGTCATTTTCTGAAATCATTGGATTATCATCAAAATAATATAAAAAACGATTAGCTAAATATGGTATATCAAAAGTCTTTCCGTTATAGGTAATGAAACATTTAAAATACGGAAATATCTTAGTTCTTAGATGCTCATAAATTGCTATTTCTTCTTCAAGTTCTCTTGCGAAAAAGAGATGGATTTTAAATTTTTCACTTTTAAAAAAACCAATTCCAACAAGAATAACAGGACTATCTATTATACCTAAAGTCTCGATATCTAAAAATAAGAAATCTTCGGTTTTAAAGCAAAAACTCAAATCTAAATCAGTTATATATCTATTTCTAGCGAGAGTCTTATAATCTTTTTTTCTTATTAGGTTTAAAATCTGATTCGCTGAACCACTAAAATTTAAATTGAATTTTAAATCAATTAAAGTCTTTATCCCTCTCTGCTTTAATTTTTCTTCAATAATATCTCCTATATAATTTACCGATTTGAGGTTATATAACAGTTTTTTCTGTGTTTTAAATAAATCTATATCATTTGGAATATCCTTTTCCTCCCAGAAAAATTCAATAAACTCTCCCAAGTCATTGCTAATGATATGATAATTTTGATACAAGTCTTCTAATCTTTTTCCACGATGCTGTTCTACTAATGGGGTAATATCAAAGCTTTCGAATTTGTAGTAATCCATTATCTATCATTAATTAAAATATTTTATTTAATAATGTATTCTCTTAAGATTTATAGTAAAATTAATTGTAAAAAAATAAAATTATTCTAATCTAAAAATATAAGTATTCATATTTTCTTTACCAAATGTTTCAGAAATAATAATTTCTCTCTCAAATTTAAGTAGTTTTAGACCTAAAGGAACAAAGATATTTAGAATTTCTTCTTTTGAATATGGTCTGGAATACATCTTATTGCCTTTAAAGTTGATGATTACATCCTCATCTAAATTAACACCTTCTTTCCATGGGCTATTTAAGCAAAGGTAAAATATACCTCCTTTCTTTAAAGCTTGAACTATTTTTGAGGCGGTTTCTTTGAATAATAAAGGATTAAGAAGGAGCATTGAATATGAAGAGAATACTCCATCGAATTTTTTTTGATAATTCAGATCAGTCATGGATATTTCTTTAAATTGAGCGTTTGGAACATTTTTTTTAGCTATTTTTACCATCTCAGCTGATATATCAATTCCCAACACTTTAAATCCTTTTTCTATTAACATTTTGGCATAAGGCAATCCTGTCCCTGATCCTAAATCCAAAACATATGCTTCTTTAGGGAGTCTATCACAAAAATATTTAAAAAGATTATGAATCTTTCCATGGAATTCTTTATTATATATTTTGGCTGCGTTATCCCACGCTTTCTTATTAAGAGAAATTATATCAAGTTTATCTTTCAAAATAAACACTTATTATTTAATAAAAAGAAAAATAGGTGTTTCATTAGTTTTTAGTCTTAAAAAATCTTCTAGATTCAGCATCTCCTAAAACATAATGTGAACCACCACCGTGAACCATACAAAATGCATCTAGTAAACCGAATTGATTATGATATTGTTCTGTAAAGGCACGTCCCCCCATAGTTCTAAATAGATCAATTGAGCTTTTAAAAGCTAATTCAGAAGTTTGAATTTTTAATCCCATGACTTGATTAGCCATTATTTTAGAACTAGCTGATTGTGGGCGTTTATCAATCTCTCGAGCATAACTTATTAATGCAGAAAGAAATAAATTTGTTTGGCGCATATTTTCAGTAATTGGAAATCTAATAATCTGATATTGATATAATTTACGTTGAAATTGCTCTCGTTGAAGAGCAAAACTATGAGAGTAAAATAGTTTTTTAATACAATCACCTATTGCTTCAGCACTGATAACTAATCTTTCCTCAGTTAGTTGGTGAAACATAATGTCTAAACCATCACCTTCTAAAAGATTTTCTTTAGGAAGCTCCACATCATCAAAAACTAAACGACTAACAAAAGCATCATTCATTCCGTAAGTTCTTACTCTCGAAGATTCAAAATTTTTTAATTGCTGATGTTCTGTATCTACAATTATACCTCCTAATCTTCCACTATTTAATCTTCCATAAAGAATGATATAATCTGCTAACATTCCATTCGTAATAAAAAGCTTTTTTCCATTCGCAATAACTTTATTTCCTTTATCATCAAGTCTTAACTCAATTCTAACAATATCACTACCAGCATTAAACTCAGTCATAGCAGAAGCTGCCATTAAACCATATTTTACTACTGGAATAAGAAATTTCTCTCGTTGATATTCATTAGCCTTATAATTCACAGGATTGCAATAAAGAGTTCCCCCAGCTAATCTACCCATTTCAATACTCCAATTCCCATTCACGTATTGATCTCTATTTGGTGACCAAAAACCTCCACATAATGCCAATGCAATAAGAGCATTTCTAGTTACATTTCCAACATCATGATCTTCGAAATCTATTACCGTACTATAGTAACCCTTTTCTGCTAATTTTTTCATAAAATTAGAAACTATTTCTTTTTTCTTTTCTTGGATTGGTTCTTCTGCTGAATAATTTAACTCTTCTAAAAGATTCAAATCTTTCTCAAGATTTTCTTCTATGTAATCATAAAACTCGCTTAAGAATGCCTTTTCTTTTGTATTAAATATTGGGTTATTTATTAAATCTAATTCAGGTATATTTCTGCTAATTTCTATTTTAGGAAATTCTGGGAGTCTTGTATCCATAATAAATAAGTCAATTTTCAAAAAATTTTAAATTTTCTTCTACATCAAATTTATTTTTTTCTCATCTTTGTTAATTTGTCCAATTAGTAAGCTTTTAATCAAAATAAAACATAACAATAAAATATCAAATCTATTTGAAACTAAATACGAAAAATAAAAAGTCGTAAATCTGTAAAAAGTGGAATTAATATGATTAAATTTAGTGATAAACAATTAAAAATACCGAAATTAATGCGACCAGTTTATTTGGTTACAGTTGGTATGTCAAAATTTGACAGAGCTTTTCCAGAAAAGAGAACTGAAGAGTTATGTATTGATGCATTAACAGAAGCAGCAGATTTTGTAAAAATGACTCCTAAAGAATTAAAACAATATATTCACACTTGTTACTATGGTCATTTTGCTGACCATTTTGGGGATCAATTACTTGGTGAAGCAGTAATTCATGACAGACTTGGATTAGATCCATTAGGTAATGTTGGTATAAAGACAGGTGGTGCAACAGGTGGTTCTGCAATGTGGGAAGCTGTTAAAGCTGTAGCTTCTGGTTATAGTGATTGTACTCTAGCGTTAGGTTGGGAGAGAATGGATGAAGTTCCCACTGATGAGGGGAATCATCTTATTTCCTGTGCAGCTGATAAAGACTGGGAAACTCCATTAGGCCATATTTATACAGGGTATTATGCTGTTATGGCTCAAAGATATTGGAAAATATTTGGTAAAGAAGAAGATTCATTTAGAAATACTATGGCAGAGATTGCAGTAAAAAATCGAGGGTATGCCAGAATGAATCCCCATGCACAAGGCCCTCTAAAAATAACTGTGGAGGATGTACTCAATTCTCCAATTGTTGCTTATCCACTTCGTGCTTTAGATTGTTGTCTAATGAGTGTAGGTGCGGCGTGTGGAATTGTTTGTGATGAAAAAACAGCATATGAAATAACAGATAAACCCCTTAGGATTTACATAGCAGCAGGAAGTCATACATTACGAGTAGCGGATCGACGAGATATGAAGATACCTCTCTTACCGAATGAAAGATCTGATCAATATGATGACTTAGGAAAACGATTTCCAGGTGGTGATAGATATCCTGGATTTACTAGTTTCTTAGCAGCCAGAATGTCTGCCTACTATGCATATCATATGTCTGGAGTGATAGATCCAACTGAAGATTTAGATCTAGTTGAACTACATGATGCATTCACAATCAGTGATATACAAACATATGAAGACATAGGAATTCGACCGTATGGTGAAGGAAGAGATTATATCGAATCAGGTGATGCGTATGTTATTAATCCTAATACTAAAAAACCGGGAAAATTGCCAAGCAATCCTTGCGGTGGATTAATTGGGTGTATGCATGCAGTAGGTGCAACAGGCCTTATGCAAATTGCTGAAATTGGTTATCATATTTGGAACCGATGGGATGAGATCCATGAACCAGAAGAAAAATGGAAAAAATTTGATCGAGAAAAGCCAAAAGATTGGACAAGTTTGCAGGTTAAGGGAGCAAAAAGAGGTTTAGCTATTTCACACGCTGGTGTTGGTTCTCACGTAACATGTACTATTTTAATGAATCCAAATAATTTATTAAAGGAGGAGTAAAAAAATGCCTAAAACAGAAGAAGAAAAAGGTTTTGTTAAGATAGTTAATAAAAGATATAAACCTAAAGGAGTTTTTCATATAATTGAAAAAAATCAACCTATCTATAATAAGGACACAGGAAAATTAGCAGGTGTTACAAATCCTAGAGATATGACATATATACATTCATATGGTGGAGAAGCAGTGTTTTTTGAGTCTCTAGGTAAAGGAAAACTTATAGCATCCAGATGTGATAATGAAAAATGTGAAACAAAAGGATCTATTTATGAACCATTTAGAATTTTTTGCCCAGATTGTCTAAGAAAGAATACTGTAATAGATATTACTGAAAAAGCTCAAAAGACTGCAAAAGTCCATTCATTTATTATTACTCATCGTTCTGGAGCTTTTAATACCCTTCCAAAACCAATTAAATTCATAAATGTGGAATTTGATGAAGATGTTGTCACTATTCTGATGAGTGTGTTAGTTGTAGGAGAACCTGAAATAGGAAAAAGAGTTGTGCCAATCTTTCGAACTAAGAATCCAACGTATACAATTATGGATTTAATGTTTGTAGTTGAAGGTACAACAGAGTCAGAACTCCCAGAAGGATTTACATTCTAAACTTTATTCTTTTTTTTTATTTGGTTTGAAAACAATTAAAAAAATTTATCAATAATAATACTACAAATAGATTGATCTAATTAGATTTTTATTATAAGAAATTCAATAATGTTTATGAAATTTTAAAGAGTGAGAATTTATGAAATTACTAGAAGGAAAAAATGCCCTAGTAACTGGTGGAGGACGCGGGCTTGGAAGGGAAGTTGCTTTGGATCTTGCTAATAATGGCGCTAATGTAGCAGTTGCAGCTCGAACTAAAGTAGAATTAGATCAAACTGTAAAAGACATAGAAAAATTTGGAGTAAGAGGTCTTGGAATTTCCGCTGACTTATCAACTTTGGGTGGGGTTAGTAATTGTGCTAAAACCTACTTTGAAAACTTTGGAACCATAGATATTTTGATTAATAATGCAGGAATGACTCAAGTTGCAACTGTTGTCGATTATCCTATTGAAATGGCACAAAAATTGTTTAATCTTAATATTATGGGATATTATGCAATGCTTAAGGAAGTATTACCTAAAATGATTGAACAGAAAAGCGGTAGCATAGTTATGACCGCGTCTGTACAAGGTAATATTTTTTTCCCTCCAAAAAAAGTAGCTTATTCTGCTTCAAAGGCAGCTATTAGCGCAATGGGAAAATGTTTACATGTAGAACTTAAACCGTATAATATAAATGTTAATGTTTTAACACCTGCAGGGATCGAGACAAAATTTGCAGAAGATTTAAGAAAATGGGGGCAACAGATGCCTATAACCTTTCCACCAGAATTACTTTCACCTGCATATGTATTTCTTGCAAGTGATTTGGCAAAGAAAAAGTACAATGGGAGGATAGTGGAATTACATACAATTTGTGATTTCATTTCAATTCTAAAAGATGAATTTGGTGAAAAAATCTTGGATCCTAAAGAACTGGTAAAGTTGTCAGAGGGAAAAATTAAGTTGGATCAATTTAAAGTTCTTAAAAAAAATTCAGAGTTAGTTAATTTTATGCTTCAATACAAAAGATAACTAATTTTTTTTTTAATTTTGTTTTATGAATGAGATTCCTTCATATCTATTCAAGAATTATTGTAAAATTTATATAATAGAAAATATATTCTTGCTTGTTTAAACTCATAATTAAATCTTTTACAAAAATGAGGAAATGATTATGAATCTTAGAGAATTAGTTAAAAACCAAGCAGAAAAATATAAGGATAAGGTTTTTTTATATTGGAAAGATACAACAGTCTCCTATGCTCAATTAGACGCTTTAACAAATAAAGTAGCGAATTTTTTGTATGATTTAGGGATAAGAAAAGGAGATAAAGTAAGCGTTTATTTACCGAATATGCCCGAATATGTGTATTTATACCTAGGGATTCCTAAACTAGGAGCAGTCACTGGCCCTGTAAATGCGTTGTTTAAACCTAGAGAAGTTAAATTTGTGGTAGGACATTCAGAAGCTAAAGCTATTGTTACTATACCTAATTTCATTGATTTAATTAATCAGATTAAAGGAGATCTTCCTAATTTAAAACATATAATCGTAATAGGGGAATCTATAGAAGGAACCTTAAGTTTTAGCGAATTGATGGAGAAGGCTTCACCAAATGCCCCTCCTGAAGTAAATATTGCCGAACTAGAAGACCCGGCTGCTATACTCTATACATCAGGAACAACGGGTTTTCCTAAAGGTGTATTACAAACTCATTTTAATATTAAGAGGAATGCTGAAATGATACGAGATTTCTTAAAAGTAAAAGAACACTTTCGATTTATGCTAATTCTGCCTTTGTTTCATTGTAATGCACAAATAGTCACTGTCATGGCGCCACTAATAATAGGAGCGAGTTGCATTTTAACCCCCGGATTTTCAGCTCAAACACATTGGGAAACTGTCGCAAAATATAAAGCATCTACTTTCAGTTGTGTTCCAACCGTACTCTCAATCTTGCTTAGAATGCCACACGAAAATTTGGATCTTTCTTCACTCGAATTTGTTGTTTGTGGAGCTGCTCCTTTACCTGTGGAAGTATTTAAGGAATTTGAAGAAACATTTAAGTGTAAAGTTGTAGAAGGTTATGGTCTTACAGAAGGTACATGTGCTTCCTCAGTCAATCCGTTGCCTACTGAAACAGAAGATCGGCGAAAAATTGGTAGTATCGGTATACCATTGCCAGGGAATGAGATGAAAATTGTTGATGATAGTGGTAATGATTTGCCTCCAAATACCAAAGGTGAAATAGTTGTCAAAGGAGATAATATAATGAAAGAATACTTCAAAAATCCAGAAGCAAACGCTGAAACACTCAAAGAAGGTTGGTTATATACAGGAGATATTGGTTATATGGATGAAGATGGTTTTTTCTACATAACAGATCGTAAAAAAGATATGATAATTCGAGGTGGAGAAAACATATATCCACGTGAAATTGAAGAAGTACTTTATTCTCATCCAGCAGTTTCGTTAGGCACCGTTATTGGAGTAAAGGATAAGATTTATGGAGAACTCCCTAAAGCTTTTGTAGTATTGAAAGAAGGAGAATCCATTACTGAAGAAGAACTTATTAATTATTGCAGAAAACATCTAGCTGATTTTAAAGTTCCAAAATATGTGGAATTTAGAGATGATCTACCTAAAACACCTACTGGCAAGATAATGAAACAACCACTCCGCGAAGAAGAAGAAGCTAAAACTGGTAAAATATTTAATAATTAATTTTATTTTCATTTTTCCTATTTTCTATTGCTCCTTTATTTAGACTATTTTGTTTAGATACCCTAAATCCTTTTTTTCTTTAATAAACTATTTTACAATTCAAAAGTTTTTATAGATAATTCAATCAATTTAATAATTATTTCTAATAAAAAAAAAAGAGAAAACTAATAATGGATAAAGTAGCTATAGTTGGATGTACTCAAACAAAATATGAAGCAGAAAAAATTGATTTGACAATTTCAGAACTAGTTTTTGAAGTTGTTAAAAAGCTACATAACGAATTAGGGATTAGTAATGATGATGTTGGTTGTGTGATTACAGGTTCTAATGATTTTAATGATGGAAGAACAATAGCAAATATGGCAATTCAAGATGCGGTTGGGTCAGTTAGAAAGTCAGAATCTCGAGTTTCTGGGGATGGAACATTTGCTTATGTGTATGGAGCTATGAGAATTCTTTCTGGAGAATATGATACGGTTATGGTTGTTTCACACTCCAAATGCTCAGAAGGTGATCAATATCTTATAAACAATTCAATATTTGATCCATTTTATCAGCGACATTTAGGGTTAGATCAAATATCTGCTGCTGGTTTAATGGCAAATATGTATATGAGTAAATATGGCATTAATGAGACACAAGCGGCAGAAGTTGTAGTAAAAAATCGAAAAAATGCCATCAATAATCCATTTGCTCATCTACAAAATGAAATATCTGTAAATGATGTTTTGAATTCGCCTATGTTAGCATATCCCTTAAAAGAGTTAGATTTTCCGCCTTATAGCGATGGTGCGGTCGCAATGCTCCTCACTAATGAGGGAAATGCTAAGAGATTTACTGATACGCCTGTTTGGTTAAAGGGATATGCTAGTTGTACGGATGCTTATTATCTCGGACACCGAAATATGACTGAATTAATAGCTTTAGAGCAAGCAGCGAAAGAAGCTTTTAAAATGGCAACAATTAAAGATCCAATCAAGGATCTAGATGTAGCCGAAGTTTTTGAAGCTTTTTCTGTGCATGAACTTATGATTTATGAAGCTTTAGGATTTTGTGGTAAAGGAGAGGGTGGTAAATTCATCGAAAGTGGAGAAACTCAAATAAATGGTTCAATTCCCGTAAATCCATCAGGAGGAGTATTATCTAGCAATGTTGCAATGGCTAATGGTTTAATTCGAGTAGCAGAGATTACCTTACAGTTAATGGGTAAAGCAGAAAAAAGACAAATATCAAACGCAAACACAGGATTAGTTTACGGAATGAATGGTATATGCTCACAGGGAAACTGTGTTTTAATATTCGGAGGTGAATAAAAAATGCCAAAAAATAATGTAGCAATTGTAGGAATAGGACAAACTAAATTTAGAAGTAAGAGAAGAGACGTGAATATTCCCGAAATGATTTATGAAGCTGTTAAAATGGCACTTGATGACGCTCAAATGGATTATAAAGATATTGATGCAATTCTCATAGGTAATATGGACCATTTTGAGGGCATTAATTTCTCTGAGATGTGGTGTGGGATTGATGCAGCTCCAGGATATTTAAAACCTGTGGTAAAAATTGCTACTGGTGGAACCACAGGATCCTCTTTAGGCATTTGTGGATATTATAATATCGCTTCTGGGATATATAAAAATATTCTAGTTATAGGATGGGAAAAACTTAACGAGGGAGGTGCTACTACAGGAATAATAACTGCTTTTGATCCAGTTTGGGAACGCCCTTCATTAGCAGGTGCCCTAGGGCCGCTTGCCTTAATGGCTAATATATATGCTGCAAAATATGGAATTACATCGATCCAAGCAGCGAAAGTAACAGTTAAAAATCGCAGTAATGCTGCTAATAATCCATTTGCTCACGTAAAAATGCCTAATATTACTATAGATGATGTAATGAATTCTCAAATGATATCCTATCCTTTAAGGTTGCATGATTGTTGTCCTCAAAGTGAAGGTGCTTGTGCAGTTATTTATGCTAATGAGAAAGAAGCAAAAAAAATTACAGATAATCCAGCTTGGTTTAAGGGAGTTTCAACAGCCCATTATTACACATTTGGATGTGATGAATTGATGTTTGATTTACCCACAGCTACCATAGCGTCTAAGAAGTTATATAAAAAGGTGGGGATTAGAAATCCAATAAAAGATCTTGACGTTGCTGAGATATATGAGCCTACATCATGGTCAGAACTAAGTTGGACTGAAGCTTTAGGGTTTTGTGGTAAAGGAGAAGGAGGTAAGTTATTGGATGAGGGCATTACTCAAATGGATGGAGAATTACCGGTTAATCCTTCTGGAGGCGTATTAAGCACTAATCCTATTGGAGCAACGGCATTAGTGAGATTTGCAGAAGCAGCGATCCAAGTTATGGGTATAGGAGATAAACGACAAATCCCTGACGTTGAAACAGCAATGGGAATGGGGTTTGGTGGGTCCCTTTGGACTGAATTAGCAATATTAGGAAAAGATCCAAATCCGTTGAGGTGATAAAAATGAGTAAAAAAGAAAAGGAATTTCAGATTAAATGGAAAACAGATTTACCTTATAGGTATTCTATAGGAAAGTTAGCGGTAAAATATTTTGAAGAACTTAAAAAGAAGAAGATTATGGGTTCTAAATGCCCTAAGTGCGGTAAAAGATATATGCCTCCGAGAGCTGTATGTGCGGATTGTCTTGTAGAAATGACTGTAGAAGATATGATTGAACTATCACCAAAAGGTACTTTAGAAGGATTCACAGTTGTCAATTATCCATTCGTTGACCCAAATACAGGAGGTATGCGTCCGTTCCCTTATGGTTATGGAATATTCAAATTAGACGGAGCTGATACATATATGATGCATTTTGTTGATGAAACTGATCATAATAAATTTAAAATTGGACAAAGAGTTGAAGCTGTTTTCAAAGAGAAAACAGAAGGAGATATCTATGATATCCCCTATTTCAAACTTATTAAAGAGGAGGAATAATGGAGGGAGAGAAAATGAACGAAGAATTAGAAAAGAAAGTATTTCGAGGGAGGATTAAGGTTCCTTATAAACATACTGCTGGAGCTTATGTTGAAAAATTTATAACTGAAATCGGAAAAAATAATAAAATAATGGGGGTAAGATGTCCAAGATGTAAAAAAGTATTTGTCCCTCCTAAAATGATATGTTTTACATGTTTTGAGAAGATGGAAGAATGGGTAGAACTTGGAAACCAAGGAACTATTAAGGGTTTTACTGTTGTCTCACATTCAACTTCCGTTTTACCATTAAATCCTCCTTTCGCTTATGCAATAATCACACTCGATGAAGCGGACACTGATTTCATACACATCATTAAAGAGAGCGATCCGAATAAGCTAAAGATCGGCTTGCGAGTTGAAGCAGTTTTTAAAGAGAAACCAAGAAAAAGAATTTTAGATATTGAATATTTTAAACCTATTTGAAATTAAGAAAACAAATTTTTTTTATTAATTTATTTAATTTTTCCTTTATGATAAATGGATTTGAGATAAAAATAATTAGAATTAAATTATTTTATATGTTATTTGCTATTTCATATGCTCTGTGAACTGCTTCTAAGACAGTTTCTGGTTTTCTTGCATCTCCTATTTTTTTTACTCCTATATTTTCAATTTGTTTTATTTCTTTAAAAAGCGCATCATTAGGTTCTACTCCAGTAGCATAATATACTGTATCAACGTCATTTATAATTTGCTCATTATCTTTTGGACCAAGATAGCTTACATAATTTTCTCCAATTTCTTTAACTTTCACGCTTGTACAGAACATGACACCTAAAGCATCACATTTATCAAGAAGTACCCATTTAGTTGTTTTTCCTAAAGCTGATCCCAATTTTGGTAATTGTTCTAATACAGTTACTTTATTTCTTCCCGCTTGCAACATATTTAATGCTATATTGGGATCTAGAGCTTTATAGGAAGTAAGAAAGTCGAAGGCTTCAAGGCTTAAAGCGCCATATTTTGCTAAATAAATAGCTAATTCGATTCCAGTTGCACCCCCACCGATAATTACATTATTTCTACCAACAGGAGCATCCATAGTAAACACATCATTTGCCCAATAAACGTTGTCTCTCTCTATACCAAGAATATTTGGTTTTATTGGTTTTGAACCAGTTGCCAGTAAAACTATATCTGGATTAAATTCTTTAACTGTCTCTATTTTAACTTCTTGCTCGAGATGTAAATGAATACCATACTTTTGAATCCAATATGAATAGTTATCAATCATTCTCTTGAATTCATTTCTTCCAGGAGGAATCCAAATTATATTTAATAAGCCCCCAATTTTATCATCTTTTTCAAAAATATGGACTTCATGACCTCTAATTCCCGCGACCCTCGCCGCTTCTAATCCTCCCGGACCAGCACCAATAACCATTATCTTCTTTTTTTCTTTAAGTGGCTTTATTTCTGTTTTAGCTTCATTTCCAGCTCTAGCATTTCTTAAACAAGATACCGGTACCATTTTAAAAATAGCATCAAAACATCCTTGATTGCATCCAATGCATGCCATTATATCTCGAAGCTCACCTTTCTTTGCTTTTGATGGCAAATAAGGATCAGCTACTAATGATCTACCCATACAGATGGCATCTGCTTTTCCAGCCATTAAAACTTGCTCAGCTAAGACTGGTGTATTAATCCTATTAGATGCAAAAACTGGAATGGAAACTTGGTTCTTAATATTTTCAGCTAAATATGTATAATTCCCTTCAGGAACATCCATAGTTGTTTGTGGAGTTTTAGTTTCATGCCAACCTCCAGTAACATTGAAATAGTCTAAATATTTACTCAATTTTTCAGCAATAATAGCTTTTTCTTTATATGTATTACTTCCAGGAACAAAATCATCACCAGAAATTCGATATCCAATGGGAATATCATCTACACTTGATCTCATCAATTTAAGAGTTTCAACAGGAAATCTCAAACGGTTTTCAAGATTTCCCCCATATTCATCAGTTCGTATATTTGTTTTTGGAGATGTAAATTGACTAAATAAATAACCTGCATTTGCGCAAATCTCGATTGCATCGAATCCTGCTTTTCTTGCTCGGATAGTAGCATCAGTAAAAGCTTGTTGCTCTCTTTTAATATCTTCAAGAGTCATCTCTCTTGGAGTAGTTTTACTGAATTTACTGTATACAGCAGAAGGTGCGATTGGTGGTTTACCAATAAGGATAGGGTACGTGTAAGCTCCACTGTGGTATAATTGACAAACAACCTTCACATCATCTCGTGCTTGATGTATAGCTTCAGTAAATTCCATTAACTTAGGTAGATATTCATCACTTTCAATAGAAATCATGGGTGGAAATCCACTTGCATAGAGATCCACAGCACAACCTCCCACAATTAACATACCTGCCCCTCCTTTTGCCCTTTCAACATAAAAATCAATTAATCTTTTAGTTATAAAGCCTTTGTTTGCCAGATTAAGATTTAAAGCAGGCATTACGATCCTGTTTGAAATGCTCATATTTTTTATTTTAAGCGGTGTAAACAATTTAAAGAACTTCAATCTAAATCCTCAACATAATAAAATATTTAAATAAGAATAAAATGGTAATTTATTAAAATTTAATTAGAATAAAAAAAAGGGAGCTATTTATTATACGTTTTAGTAAAGAATGTAGCATTTTGAATTAATTAACGAAAATATATGGCGATTCTTTAATTAAGAAGTGAAATAAATAGTTTTTTTATCAAAATAAAATTATAATACTCAAAAATTAAATTTTTGAAGAGTATAAAAATGAATGAAAACGCTGTATTGATAGAGGAAAATGAAGATAAAACAATTACAACTATAAAATTGAATCGTTTAGAAAAAAAAAATGCAATGAATTATGATTTAATGGTCGGACTTCAAAAGGCAATTGATAAAGTTGAAAGAACTGATGCTAGAGTAATAATCATCACTGGAGGAGATGAATTTTTTAGCTCAGGTATAGATTTAAACTTTTTAACTGGTCAAGAAAAAGATCCTGAAGGTATCATTCCTGATTTAAGGATCCCACGAAATTTTAGATATTTTGCAAATACATGGATCCATCCTATTTTTACTAAAATTGAAAAGATGGAAAAACCAGTAATTGCAAAGATTAATGGCTACTGCTATGGAATGGCATTTGAATTAGCTTTAGCATGTGACTTTCGATTCTGCACAGAATCAGCTGAATTCCACATGTTAGAATCAAAGATTGGTATGAACCCAGACGTGGGTGGCACTATACGGCTAACGAGATTGGTGGGTATCCAAAACACTAAAGATATTATTTTAACTGGTCGTAAATTTGATGGAAATGAGGCTTATAGACTTGGAGTTGTAAATCAAGTTTGTAAAAATCATGAGGATTTGGATTCAATTATTAATAAATATACTGATGAACTTATGAGTAGCGGTCCTTTAGCAGTAGGACTTGCTAAAAAGTTAATAGATGATTGTTATGGCAAGGATACAGTTTTTGGGCTTGAACTTGAAACTTTAGTAAGTTCTCAATTACTCCAAACTAAAGATGCTGTAAATGCTGCTTTAGCTCGTATGACAAAAACAAAGCCTAAATGGAGATGGAAATAACAAAATTTTTTCAATATTTTATTTATTTAAAGTTCGTCTAAATCTAATCTTTTCAAATTTTCTTGAGGAATTTTACCAGTTTCAATATCCCATTGTCTATATTTATAATACTCCTCTTTTAATTGTTCAAAGTTAGGTGATTTATTTGCACTTTCTGTTCCTTCTAATGGGTCAAGTAATATTTTAGGTAATCGATCATCTTCCGGAGAAATCCCCATCTTTAGGTTAAACAATCGTTTCATCATGAAAATTCTTTCACCATAGATTTTCAATTTTTTTATATCGCAATCTAAACCCGTACATGTTTGTACTAATTCAGCAATAATAGAAGGTAATGGATTGGCGAATACGCATAAAGTCAATGAGCTATAAAGAGCACGATAATCTTGCAATCGTGCACACATTATAGCCATTTCTGAATCATCTTTATATCGTTCAACAGTATTAATCCCAAATTCCTCTAATGGGATTCCTAATGAGATAGTACACATATCACAAGAATTATGGCAGGGTCCTCTAGGAGCTGCAATTCCATATGCTATTGCCATTCCAAAATTTGAGCGTAAATCATGATATGGAACTTCCATTCCATAAACAGTTGCAATTTCATCTTGAATGATACTATATTTTTTTCCTATTGCGTTTGATCCCTCCGCTAATAAATCACCTATACCTTCTCTTAGTGATATCTTTTTAATTAATTCTAAAGCTGGTTTAATATCTCCCCATTTAGGGTTAATATTATCAATTTTTTCCGAGGTAATTTTATTATTGTTATATAAATGGTATATAAAAGCGATAATGCTGCTACTACTTATAGTATCAATTCCATAATCATTGCATAAGACATTTGCTCTCACAATTGATTCAAGATTATCATTTAAGATCATAGAACCAAAACCAGTTATAGCCTCAACTTCTGGAGATTCAACTTCTCCTTCAGTTCTATATTCTCCTTTTTTTACAATTGCCTTTTTAGCACATCCTATTGGACAAGAAAAGCAAGGATGTTTTCTTATAACTATTTTTTCTTTAGCAGTAACACCAGAAATATTGTAGGCTCCTTCCCATTCAACACCATAACTCCAATATTTTTTAGGTAATTCCCCTGTTGAATTCCAAAGATCTACTCCTGCTGTTGTACCAATATCACCATACATTCTAGAAGTAAATGCTTGATTTATATCATCTAAAGCTTTTTTAATTACATTTTTAAAGTTGTCTGGGTCTGCTGCGTTAAATTGCCTTTTTTTGCCTCGAACAGTTATCGCTTTTAATTTTTTTGACCCCATAATGGCTCCCATTCCTGTTCTTCCAGCAGCTTTTTCTTCAGATGCAATTATAGCAAATTTCACTAAATTTTCTCCTGCTTGCCCTATACAAGCAACTCTGGTTGAATGCGAACCTGATTGTTCTTTTAAAATCTTTGAAACCTCAATTATACCTTTTCCCCATAAAAATGAAGCATCTCTAATTTCAACCCTATTTTCAGTGATTTCAAGATACACAGGGTTTTCTGAAGCACCATTAATAATAATCCCATCATAACCTGCTTTTTTAAGCTCAGGACCGAAATATCCACCGCAGTTAGATTCACCCCAAATTCCTGTATAGGGAGATTTTGCACACACAACGAATTTTCCACTGGTTGGAATTGAAGAACCACAGAACGGACCAGTCATAAACATCAATATATTCTCTGGAGATAGTGGATTAATATCTTTATCAATATAATCATAGAGATACCGACAACAATAACCAGCGCCACCGAGAAACTGTTTAGCAATTTTCTCATTTAGTAATTCTTCAGAGATCTCTTTATTACTAAGATTAACTGATAGTAGTTTACCTATAAAACCCTTTAAAGAACTCACGATAAAAAACTCCCTTTTCTATTAAAAAAATGAAGCCTAAAAATCAATATCTTTCCCCTGAAATGCGTAATCATAGATTTTTCGATAATATTCATCGTTAATTGCTCTTGGGGTCATTACAGCAGTAGCATCCTCAAAACAACAAGTAACTAACATTTCCATATTTTGTTCTAAATCCTCTTTTTTAACCCCTAAATCTTGTAATTTTGTTGGAAAACCGAGAGTAATCTGAAGCTCCTTAATTTTTTTAACAACATTAAAAGCGGCAGTCCTATCATCAACATCCCACTTAGCCCACCCTAGTTGTTTAGCCATCTTAGAGCAAATTTCTAAAGTATTATCGTCTTTATCTATGTTATTTAGACAAAATTGTGTTATATAGGGTAGTAAAATTCCAACTATTCTTCCATGATGCGTATGGAATATTGCACCCCAAGCATGCCCCATCCCATGACCAATGTGAACTTGAGAATTACTAAAGGCTAAACCTGCCATGGTTGCTGCTTGGTGTAGATAATCTCTGGCTTCCATATTCTGACTATCTTTCCAGATAATTGGCAAGTATTTAAAAATGAGATCTATAGCCTTTAAGCCAATTCCATTAGAAAATTCATTCTTCCAATTGGATATCATTCCCTCAATAGCATGTGACAATGCATCAAAAGCTGTATTAATTGTTAAATCTCGAGGCATTCCTTTTGGAAATATAGGATCAACTATAGCATAAGTAGGAGTAATTCCTCTATGAGCATAAATAAATTTCTTCCATATACCATCTTCCAATCGAGAAATTATTGTTCCATTTGTTGCTTCTGACCCTGTTCCTGAAGTAGTTGGTATTGCAATAAATTTAGCTTTTTTACCCATTTCATATAAATCAGATCTAAATAGATGAATATCACCAATATTCAATTCTGGAAATTCATATAAAACCCATGCAGTTTTTCCTGTATCTATTACAGACCCTCCACCTAATGCAATAATTAAATCTGGAGAATATGCTATAAACTGTTCTTTGGCTTTTAAGACACCATCTTCTCTAGGATCTGGAACAACTTCATTAAAAACTCGAAATTCTTTTCCGAATTTTATTAATTTTTCTGTCAATATTTTGAGATAACCTAAGTCTTCTATGGTTTTATCAATAACAATATAACATTTATTTCCTTTGATGTTTTGGATAAAATCAATACTATCTTCTCCATAAATTATATTTGGACTAGAAAAATACCACATAATTTTTCACATAACAATTTATTAAAATTTCTTTAATTTACTCTTTCAATGTCATTTAAATTTTATCTAAAAAGAAAAATCAATTTTAAAAAAAAAGCAAAATTCGATGATTTTTATATATATTCAGTATCTACATTTGCAAAGCTGTTTACCATTTCTAAAGCCGCTTTAGCATGTCGCATTAATTTTGCCATGTCACCTTCAAGTTTTAACTTACCAGACATTATAGCTCGAATTGGATCGATTTCTTTTTT
>JBHLNL010000009.1:0-49511 GCA_048941605.1 Promethearchaeota archaeon
GCAAAATAAATTGCTGCTTCTTTATTAGTATCTTTTACATATTCAGCAGCACTAATTGCATCTAAAGAAAAAACTGCTCCTTTTGTTCCAAATTGTTTTTCCATCTTTTTTCTGTCTGTTCTAGCAGCCTTTTGCTTCCATTTCTCAAAAATATCATCTAAATTAGGTGTTTTTATTCTTACATCTGGCAATATTTTTCACATTATATTTTTTTAAAATTTCATTAACTTTAATTAATTGATTTAGAATTATAAAAATATAAAATAGAATAATTTATAATCTTTATATAGAAGAAAATTAAATTTAAAAACAATATATAGGAGAAAAATCATATAAAAAATGTCTGCTGAGGAACGTCAATCAGTTGAATACTTTTTAGAATGGATAAAAAACAATGGTTTGGCTCAATGGCTCGAACATTTTTTAAATCAAGGCGACGAGACAAAACTTAGGGAAATAAAAGAAGTATATGATAAAATTAAAAGAGTTTTTGGGTTTTAGTTTTTAATTTCTTTTTTATTATCAAATTTATTATGTTATATTTGTTTCTTTTAACATTGGAAAATTTGATTTGGCATTTTTCATTTTTTTTATTATTTATTTATTACGTATATGGTATCATAATTGAGTGTTCCATTAAGAAATTTCTTTATAGTATTCGATAGAAATCGTGAAAACAAGAAAGAGTTGCAATATAATGTTAATTTCTTTTATTTAAAATCATTTAAAAAAAAAAAATTTACATTTTCATACATAAAGGAACCATTTTTTAAGGGAAAAGCTATTTTTGGCCTAGATTTTAAGAATAAAATACGACCTTTAAATTTTGATAAAATTGAGAAAGAAGGAAGTTCACAACCAATTAATCCACGCTTATTAAGAAAGTTTATTTTGTCAGATAAAAATAAATTTATCGCTTTTTCAAGCCAAACACCTTCTCAAGATGTTTCACCAATTAAAGAAATGCTAAATAATTTTCATTATGATCCGGATAGGATTATTAATTTAACATTATGCAATTCTTGTATAGAAAAACATACATTTACTTTATTAAATCAGAATCTTCAAATTAAATCTTATAAAGAACAAATCATTTGTTCTGATTGTGCTTATGATATTCTTATAAATAGAATTAAGCTTACAGGGTTAATATCGCAAGAGAAAATTAGTCCTAAATTAAAAAATTTTCTTATTCATTTAATTCTCAAATTTAAAGACATTAAGAAAGTATTAGAAGCATTTAAGGCAGATTTTAATCCAGTAAATAATAGAGAAATTACACTTTATGATATTGAAAAAACACCATCAATAAGTAAGAGATACCTTAATCAAAATATAGAAAATCTAGATATTCCTCTCGCCTTTATTAATATTTTGAAAAGATTAAATTTAACGCTTTTATTGCCAATACAAGCGATCTCTATTGAAAAAGGGTTATTAGCAGAGCGAAATAGTCAATTAATAATGGCTCCTACAAGTGGAGGCAAAACCTTGGTAGGAGAATTAGCAGGAATTTCAACAGTTTTGAATAATAGAAATGCTAAGATGCTATATTTAGTACCAATTGTAGCTTTAGCCAATATAAGGACAGAAGAATTTAAAGAAAAATATAAATCAGTTAAGTTAGAAGTAATTAAGAGAGTTGGAGAATCATTATTTGAAAAGAAAGAAGATGATAATATTGGAGATTTAGCAAATGCACATATTATTATTGCAACTTATGAAGCAGTTGATTTTATGTTAAGAAGTGGGAAAAAAGAGCTTTTAGGGGATATTGGTACAATAATTATTGATGAAATTCAAACCTTAATTGATCCAGAACGTGGTTTCCTATTAGATGGTTTAATAGCTAGATTAAAAACACAATTTGATTCTCAATTTCTTTATTTAAGTGCAACCTTAGGTGAACCAGAATTTTTAGCCAAAAAATTAAATTGTAAATTAATTCAGTATAACAATAGGCCTGTTCCTATTGAGCGTCATTTATTATTATGCCTAAATGAAACTCAGAAACAAAAATACATATCAAGATTAATAAAAGCTGCCTTCTCTACAAAATCAATATATGGGTTTAAAGGCCAATCCATAGTTTTTACAAATACTCGAAAAAAGTGTGAATCAATATCATCTTATTTAAAAAATATTGGGATCAGCATAGAAGCTTATCATTCAGGTTTAACTACAGAAGAAAGGAAGATTGTCGAAGAACAGTTTCAAAATCAGAAAATTGCAGGCGTTATAGCTACTGCTGCGTTAGCAGCAGGAGTAGATCTTCCCGCTAGTCAAGTAATTTTCGAATCTTTAGCAATGGGTATAAATTGGTTAACAGTTGCAGAATTTGAACAAATGCTAGGAAGAGCAGGGAGATTAAAAAAACATGAAAAGGGTTTAGCATATTTGCTCGTAGAACCGGGAAAGGTATATTCTCCTAAAATGAGAATGACTGAAGAGAACATTGCGATAAGACTGTTGAATGGAAAGATCAAAGATTATGAACTGACTCCTGATGAGTATAAATCTCAAACAGAAGTTCTTGCGTTTATTTCTATGTTTAATCAAAGGATTACAAAAGAACCTATCTTTAAATTTTATAACTATTTAATTAATGATAATTTTGATATTGAAAATATTTTGAAGAAATTAATGAGTTTTAATTTAATACGAATAAAGGAAGATTTGACAATTAAGGTAACCCGTTTAGGTAGAGCAGTTGCTAATTCTTTCTTAAGTGTTGATGATGGTCTTGAAATTATTAAAAAATTAAAAAATAAAATAGATTCTCCTTTAAATATTGCCTTAGATTTAGAAGTTCTTAGAAATGTATATCTTTCAAAAAACGTTGTAGCAGATTTATCCAAAAATGTTAATATGAAATATTTTTCTAACAATTTATTTAGTGCTAGTGTTTTATCTTTAATGAATGCTGAATATGTACGTAAAAGAAAAACATTTTCACGTGACTTTATTGACTTTATTATGAAATTAACTAATGATATATTTAATTGCAATTGTAAAGATAATCCATACTGCGATTGTGCTCGACTGAATCTTGAAAAGTTAATACTTAACTTGCGAGTAAGAGAAAATATGACAATTGAAGAAATATCTAATTATTTATCAGAAGAGTATAAAATTTTGATTTTTAAAGGAGATCTTATTGACTATTTAGAGAATTTAATTTATAGCTTGGACAGTCTTAAAAATATTGCTGAAGGAATTCCCAATTTGGATGAAAATTACAAAAATGAAATTGATAAGATACCTAACTTAATAGAAAACATCAAATATTAAGTAATATGTATTTCAATTATATCCATGTTTTTTAAAATGTATTCTAAACCAACTTTTTTACGTTTTTGGCGTTCTCCTTCTCGTATAATTATGGCATGATCAAAAGATTCATAAAAACTTCTATGAACTTTTAAGGCTACGTCCCTCACTGTTGGATTCTCATCCATTATTAAAGGACGTTCCGCAACTAAATTATTATTCATTGTGAAAATTCTAATTTTTCCTAAAAATCTCAATATTAATTCACCAAAATCCTTCGGAAAATTATTTGTCTTCATACTAGTACCAAAAATTAAAGGAAATTTGTCTATATAGTTATTTTTTAACGTTTTAAAAGGTTTTTTAGTAAGAGGAAGATCTCCTTTAGTACCTAAAACCATGACTTTTTTATAGACTACTGATGGTGTTAAAACATCAATAACATTATCAAGAGTAATATATCCATAAATTTTGACAATAGCATTACGTATTCCGTTCGCCGTAACAATTTCTTTTATTTCTTCTGTTAATTGTTCTAACTCCTTAATGTTTTTTGCTTCTTTAGTTAAATACAGAACTTGAATTTTATTCGCTCCTGTTTTTTCAATTGTCAGTGGAGGTGAGGGAATGTTTATTCTTATATCGGCTCTAGATAATTCATTTATCAATAAATTCATTTGATCTCTAATATTTCCTGTTAAATCAATACAAAAACAGATTAGATCAGCTGCTCTAAGTTGTGAAAGTATTTCTTTTCCATTTCCAACTCCATCAGAAGCCCCTTCCATAATAGAGGGCATATCAACTATTTGGAAACGGATTTTCTGATAATTATAAATTCCTATCTCTGGTAATGGTGTAAATTTACCAATTTTATCGTCTGCAGCTCCAGTTAAATATTTTAAAAGAGATGTTTTCCCAACTCCAGGTGTTTGGAAACAACTAACTAAAATCACTTGAATACCCTCTTTTTTTATTGAGAAAGGAGAAACTATTTTTTGTGTGCTTTTTTGCTTTTGTCTTCGCTCTTCTAATTCACGTTTCATCTTTGCCAAACGAGATTTATTGAGAGCAACAATTTTTTCTGTTGCTTTATGTTTTGGCACTAGAGATAAGAATTCTTCTAATTTTTTTATTCGTTCTTCTATAGAAACTGAATCTAAATATTCTTGATATTTAACTTTTGCTTGAGGGGGTAAATTAGAGCTCAAATTGATCGAAACCTAATCTCTGTTTTTAATCTAAAATATTGATCGAAATCTATCCTCTGTTTTTAATCTTAAATCTCCCAATAGTTCATTAATTCTAATTTCAAATTCTTTGAAATATCTAGGTTTTTTAGAGAAGATATCATTAAGTGAATATCGATTGAGAAAATAGGAAATAATTTGGCTTAATTGTTCCTTCACAACAGAAGCATCTGTTCCTTTTTCTATAATGGCATATGATAATAAAGGTTGTTTATTATTAATTGATTTATCATTGGGCAGGGTAATCATCTCACAATAACAAACAAGCTTAAAACTCGCAAGACTGATTACATTTATATCGTCACCAAATACTTCAGAGGTGAAAGATTCCAGAGCTGTTAGGAAACCGGCACGTAAGTTTGGATCTAAAATATTATCCGAGGATGAATAATATTTAATCCCAACTAAGTTCCGCATGCCTAAGTTTATTCCTATTTCAAGGATAGCCATTTTTAAAAAGGATATTTATTCTGTGTTAAAAATATTATTATAGTTCGTTAATTTGTTTTAATGTAATTATAAAAGTTTTTATTTCTATTTTTTTTTAAGATTTAATTAATATTATTTTTATTGTTTTTTAAGGTAATAATTGTTGTCTTGCATACTATTTTTCAAATAAAATTTTCTAAGATTAAAAAATTCTCATGAAAAATAGTAAAAACACTAAATTTCAGTTAGATGTAATTGTTTCTTGTAAGCAATAAAGGTATTTTGAAGTAAAAAATGTACTGTTAGTGGCCCAACACCCCCAGGAGAAGGCGATATTGCACCACATTTACTTAATACATCATCAAAATCAACATCTCCACATAATTTACCCTCAATTCTATTTGTGCCAACATCTATAATAATTACACCCTTCTTAATTCTTTCTTTTGTTATAAATTTAGGTTTTCTTACTGCAACTACTAGTATATCAGCATTTTTAATATATCTATCAATATCTCGAGTACTAGTATGACAAACTGTAGGAGTTGCATTTCTTTTAAGAAACATAAAAATAAGTGGTTTACCTACCAAATTTGATCTATTAATAATAACAGCATCTTTACCACTAATTTCGATATTATAATGTTCTAAAAGTGCGATTATTCCTTTGGGTGTACATGGAGCTAATTCTTCATTATAATCAAAAAGCTTTCCTCTATTAAATGGATTTAAACCATCCACATCCTTTGCGGGTAGGATTTTCTCCAAAAATTCAGGAGTATAATTTATTAAATTACACGGAAGAGGTATTTGCAGTAAAATGCCATGAAATGAAGGATCAATATTAAGTTTGTCAATCACTTCTAAAAGTCCTTCTTTCGAGATACGTTCTTTTAACTCTACAATAACAGATTCAATACCTACTTCCTGAGATGTTCTATGTTTAATATTAATATAAATTTTAGATGCAGGATCTTTTCCTACAATTATCGTAGCCAACTTTGGTCTAATTCCAGTTTTTGCCACTATATTTTTAATCTGCAGTTTCAATTCTGAATTTAATCTTTCTGCTAATTTTTTTCCATCCAAGATTTTATCCTTCATGATTCTTCTTGATCATAATATAATTTGAAACTAAAAAAAGAAATGATATTAATATCAAAATATTGTATAATTACAAAAACTTTATATTCTTCTTCTTCTCCAAAGAAAGATAGCTACTCCAATACCTAATGCAATACTAGTTAAGACGACTCCTAGGATCCAATAATTAAACTCAACGTTCCAGATCTCAGAGTTTAAATTAGATAATAACCCTAATGTTTTTAAAGTTAGGAAAGCAAAATACGAGGATCTAATAGAAGATGTTCCTTGCTCAGATCCTTCAAAGTTCTCTACAAATCCACCATCTAGAAAGTTTTGACGAGATAATATCCAACTTAAGATAGCTCCAGTATTCAATTCACTACTTCCAAGAAATGCCTCTATTAGAGAAATTGCTTTTACACAGTAATAAGTACTACTTAATAATGCATATGATGCAATTTCATCCGGAAAAAATCCACCGTAATTATCAGAATCGGCTGTATCGTTCACATAATAAGATTTAAGGTAGTTTAATGTTAGATTAATATCAGCTAGTTCATTTATATTACCCATATCATTAATTAATACCGTTGCGAAAAATGTATTTATTAAAGTAGAGGTCAAACTTCTATTTCCCCCATATCCTCCATCACTATTATTACATGATAAAATCCAATTCTTATGAAGTGTAATATTTACTACAGGCTTATCTATCAAAGTATAAAGTTGAATAACATAATATGTATAGGCTAGACATACTGATGTGGAAGCATTAGAATAAGAAAATCCCCCACCTGCTTGTTCTGTATCATTTAGATATTGGTATATTCGATCTGATAATAAAGTATTAATATTGTGATTTAGAATGTCTAGGGATTTCATTAAATGGAATAAAATATATATATCTACTAAATTGTTGTCAAACATATTCTTTATGATATCTTCTAAATAACTTTTGAGATCTTCAACCTCATGAGGATTTATTCCATAATTTGCCAATATATCTAAAGCATAAGGAGTTGCTTCAGAGGACCAGCCACTATCGATAACATTGGAAAACCCATTTCCATCAATTTCATTATTTAACACAAAATTAATTAAATATGAGCGACGAGTTTTTGCTAAAACACTCGGAATTGAGTATAGAGATAAAAAGAAAACGAAGAAACATATTATCAGATTCCGATACTTGTGTTTCACTTAAAAATACCTAATTATAGTAAATTAAAATTTAATTTTTTAAATATATCTTGAAATTAAAAATTAACTATATATTTAATGATTATTTAGCGATATTTCAATTTCATATAATTCAATAGTAAAGACAAATAAAAAGAAAGATTTTTTAATTATTTACCTAAAGAATCTCGCTAATATCTCTATATAATAATTCTCTGTTTGTTTGGAACTGTTCGTATGTTATAAATAGTTGTTGGAAAGAAGGAAGGCTTCCTAAAATAGCAGCTCCATTAAAAATAGCAAATTGAAGATTATCTGGGACAAAAAACTTGAGAATTTTACTTGCTGATTCAATTTTATCAGAAAATTCTTGTGCGGGAGTTTTTTCGATTAGATCTTTAGGTTTTTCAACAGTATCTATAGATTCTATAGATTTTCCGCAATATGGACAGAAAAGTGAATCCAAATCGACAATATCTTTTTTGCAATGCGGGCATCTTCCTGTTTTATGATGAGTTTGCTTACTTTTATCAATATCTCCGATTTTAATTTCAGGTAATACTAAAACTCCTCCACATGAAGGGCAAATTGACTTTCCATCACTTAAATCTACAAAAGCTCCACAATTTGGACAAGTATCTTGTTTCTTTTTAGAAATTTCAACTGCTTGTAGTTTTATTAGTTCACTTTTAACAGCAGAAAGAGGAGTTACTGGTTTAGGAATCGCTCCTAATTCAGGGATTAATAAATCTAACTCTGATTCAAACCTTTCTTGAAAACCACTATAAGAAAGATTACCTCCTGAAAATACTATATGAGATAGAAGATCATACCAATAAAGACTATCAATATTTCTCAAACTTGCAAGTATCGCTTGAGTAATGTTCATAATATTAGAATAACCTAACATACCTGGATTAAATAGTACTTCTGGAGCTTGATATAAAATGTAAGTTGGGACTTTGATAGTGGATCCATCTGGCATTGGTACATTAAACATATCTCCTGTTTTTGCGGGTATATTAGGATCCAACACAAAATAACAGTTTTTCTCCTTAATTTCTTGTATTATCTCATCAGCAGCACTGGAGGAAATGCTCACACCCTCTCTCATTAAAAGTCCCTTAAGATTCTGATTAACATCAATTCCGGCTAATGGAAGTTTCTGAACTGCATGTTGGACTATTGTTCCATTTATAATTGGTACTATCCAAGTAAGACCATCTCCTGATTCAATCACAAGTCCAGTGGTTAATCCAACACTAAATAATGATAATAATGGTGTTGGCATCATTATTAAACTTCTAACTCGATGCGTTTCAAAAAAAACTCGGGCGATATATTCCTTGGTTTCTTTATGCATGAATGGAGATTCACAATAGAAAACAGGATAATTACTAAGATCATCTATTCTAAGTAATGAATAAAAGATATAATTCAAGATTTCGTAGTAGCTGTCCCAATTCATAATTTCACCCCTTGAAATTGGATGTTTAATTTTTAAAACGCCACGCATACGAGATACATCGTTTCCAACATATATAGATCGTGCGCTAACATCGACCATCACTGATTTATATTTTTCAGTACCTGTAATACAAGGAAACACAAATCTTGGTCCCGGTTCTCCTGCAAATCCAATCTTGACATATGCTGAGCCAATATCAATTATAACTGGTGTTCCAGGTAATGGTAGTGCCATTTTTTATCAATATTTTATTTTTGGTTTTTCTTATTAATGATCTAAAATTAATGATTTTTATAATTATTTTACAAAATTTATAAATAACAATTCTCTTAATTATTTTTTCATATATTCAAGGACTTTTTTAAGGATCTCATTACGTAAAACTAAACCAATAAGTTCATTATCTTCTTTTACAACAGGTAATCTCTGTATTTTATGCTCAAACATTATTTCTAAAGATTTCATTAGTGTGTCATCTATATTTACCGTAAAAGGTTCTTTGGTCATTAAATCTTTCACAGTTGTATTGGGTGAATCAAGATTCATGGCAAATCTAGCAAGGCGTATATCTCTTTGTGTTATAATCCCGATAAGTTGTTTATTTTTACGATCTTTAACAACAGGAATTCCGCCAATATTTTTTCTTACCATCAATAGTTCAGTAGCACTAATTTTTTCATTTGGCAAGGCAAAAAGAGGTTCTTTAATCATAAATTTTGATACTTTTATTTCACTTAACATTTTTAAGCGGTCTTCCATATAAAAACCCCATCTAAGAAAATTTTTAAAGAAAACACGTATCTAATTTTCCTTATTGAAATTAATCAACATTAAAATTAAAATATATTTATTAGCTAATATTTATAGTTTCTTCAAGCTTCTTTTCAATATTTGTAATTTCCTTCAAGCATTTATTATAAATTTTTAAGAGATAATAGCCCCATTCATTTAATCTTACCCATCCTCCTCCCCCACGACCTCCTCTACCTGTAATTACGACAGACATACCTGTTCTCTTCTCAATCCTCTTTAGAATATTCCAAGCATATTTATAAGAGTAGCCACATTCTTTAGCAGCTAAAGTTAAAGATCCTTCTTCATTTTTTTTAATTTTTTCTAACAACTCAGCCCATCCAGAGCCCATTATACTTTTATTATTGAATTCCAACCAAAATTTTAAACCGTAATTAATTTTAGACTTTAATTCTTCAATATTGGGTTGATTTTCCATACAATAAGTAATTAATTTTTGTTAATTTAATACTTTGTTATATTCTAGAAAAGCAAAACATAAATTTTAAGCTCATTTTATCAATTTAAAAAGATTTAATTGAGATAGAAACCATGTTTTTTTCTAGTGGAGAATCTGAAAAAAAAGGTAAAGAAATAAAAAGAAATCTTTATTATTTTTCAGAAAATCAAATGTTAGATTGTAATCAATATATCATTCAAGATCCAGATACCAAAGAATTAACATTATTCGATGCTGGTAACGGGATATCTCTAAAAGGTTTATTTAAAGGTATAGAAAAATGTAATCTAAATCCTTCTGATATTACGCGAGTGTTCTTGACTCACGAGCATGTAGATCACACGCTTGGACTTTATCCATTGATGAAACTATTGAGTGATAATCCCCCTGAAATTTTAGCTTATGGTGAAACAGCAAAAATTTTGAGAGAGGGAGATGTTTCTCGAATATTTCCTGGAAATTTAGGGATTAAACCTAGTATGTTCGGAGTCGAAATCATTCCATTAGACGTAACCGATTTGATAAGTTTAAAAACAATAAAACTATGTTCTGAATATGAATTTCAAATTCATTATACACCTGGTCACTCTTTAGGTTCAATTTCATATTATGAACCAACAAAGAAAATACTAATTCCTGGAGATTTAGTTTTTCGAGCAGAGTTATTGTATAATATCGGAAGTTTTGGGCGTTATGACTTTCCAGGAGGTTCACTAGATACTCTCAAAAAATCAATTGAGCATGTTACTAAGCTTGATGTATCAACTTTACTACCTGGTCATATGGGAATTGTAGTGGAAGATGCAAACTTACATATCGCCTTATCCTATAAAACCATACAAACCATTCATTATTAGTTTTTTTTTCTCACACATGTATCAAAAATGCCTTAACTTCTACTTTTAAATTAATTCTTAAAGATACTAATATTTAAATAACCCTTCAATCTATTATTTTTATAATCCTCTTTAAATTTTAAAAAAAAAATAGTGAAAATAATTATGTCTGAACAAACAAAACAAAAAAAGTACCCAACTGAAATATATATTCGCTCTTATCCAAAAGTAATCTTCTTCTACCCTTTACTTATCACATCCTTGATTTTGTGGCTTATTCAATCATTCTTTACCACTAATGAGCCAGTTTTAGGTTATATATGGTTTATCGTATTTTTTGTGAATATCTTCGTAACCGCTTTTGATTTCTCTTCTACCAAATTCTTTGTTTTAATTTTAGCAGTTGTTATTATAATTTTGATCGTAATTTTCCTAGTTTTACCTAATTTTTCAGTAGACTTCGGAAATTTTACTATCCAGTTAGGATTACCATACCAGTTTTATATGGTGATGTCATTAATTCTGGCTCTTATATTAGGGGTAGTGGTTCTTAGTACGAGATTCGAATACTACAAAATCGAAAGGAATGAGATCATTCATAAAGCTGGGATATTCAGCTCAGCTGAACGATTTCCTGCAAAAAGTTTACGATTCAAAAAAGAGATTCCTGATGTCTTTGAGTTTTTCATGTTAAGGGCTGGTAAGATGGTTATTATGCCAGGAAAGGCTGATGAAGTAATGATCTTACCCACTGTTTTAAATATCAATAAAAAGGAAGAACAGCTTGATTGGTTACTTTCTCATGTATCAGTAGAACCTGATGAAGTAGATCTATAAAAATTGAAATGATTTAATTTTATTTTTTTAATTTTTTATTGTTTTTTACTAAAATAAAGATAGATAAATTTAAGTGTTAAACAGTACTTTAAAATTCACTAATGTCTCATCCGCCAATATTGCTTTTTGATTTTGATGGAGTTATTATTACTCAAAAATCTCTCGAATATACAGCATCTAAATTAATCAAAAGAAGTTTTTATCGATGGAAAAACATAGAAAATATGAGATTAATAGATTTTGCGAGACTTTTTGAGGAATCAGATTCAGAAAATAAATTATTAGCATTCAAGCAAACTAATAAAGCCTATAAACCTATTATACCAAATTTATGGAAAAGAAATCTATTCTTTATAAAATTTAGACGTATGTATCCGAAGTTAGAACAGCTTGAAATTTTAAAACCTAATCTAGAAGATGTGTTAAAAAAACTTAAATCAGGGGGAATAGTATTGGGAATTGTTACTAATACTAGCAAAAAAAGGTTGGATTATTTTAGGCAAAAATTGCAATTAGATAATTATTTTTCTGTGTATATTTCCCGGGACGATTCTCCCTATAGAAAACCTAATCCATATCCGATAATTACAGCTTTGATAAAAATAAAAGAAAATTTCAATTATTCAATTAACAGAAACAATGTTTATTATATTGGAGATCTTCCTGCAGATATTGAATGTGCAAAGAATGCAGATATCAATAGTATTGCTTTACTTTCTGGTCATGGTACAAAAGAAGATTTAGAAAAGTCTAATCCTACCTATTTACTCCCAGATATTAAGAATATTTTAGAAATTGAGCAATTCAAAAAATTCTTATTGAACTAAACACTCTTTAACATTAAGTATGTTTAATCTTGAAGATTTTAAGAATAGTTTAATTTTTGAAAAAGTAGATAAACTGAACACATACCTTATTAAAAATAAAACTGACAAAATATCAAAATTGCTTAAAGAATTTCAAAGTCTATTGGAACAGCAAGAATATCTCATACCAATAACATATACTTTAAGTATTTTAGCAGAAGAAAATATTAATCTTATCCCTAAAGTTTTAATTCAAAAAATTGAGCCGTTTCTTGATTCTCAAAATGATAAATTAAAAATAAATTCACTCATAATAATTGGATTTGCAATGTTATCAAATTCAGAATATATTGATAAATATTTTCGGGTTTTTGTTAAGTTTCTATTAGATAATTCAATAGATATCAGAAATAATATACACTATTTCTTACCAGAGTTAATTGAGTTAAAAACAAGTTTAGTAAAGTCAAATATTGATATTTTTTTGAATGCTACAGAGATAGAAAATAACAAGGATAACATTGTTGCATTACTAAATTGCCTAGGTTATTGTATCGACTTAGATTTTGACCACTTATATAGGTTTAGGAAAATTGCAAAGCACTTAATTGATTCATATGAAATAAATAAAACTTCAGAAATTTTTATTAAATTAATAAGCTTAATAAAACTGTTTTTTCCACAGTTTAATAAATTAGATGTTGAAGAATACGAGAATAAAAAAGTAATAGGATTATTAGAAAATCAATTTTTAATGAAAAAGCACAATTTTACTGAATTAAGTAAAAGCACAGACTTAAGATTAAAGGAATTTTTAAACAATTTCATAAAGACTTCCTTAAAAGATAAAAAAATCTTTTTTTATACTAAAACAAAAGAGAATAATATTTATATTTATGAATTAGAAAAAAGCAAATTAAAAAGATTTTTTGAGGGGATAAAAAAAATATCTGATGAAGAAATACGTAATAGGTTTTCTGAAATAATAGAAAATAATTCAGAGCTAAATTTATTTATCAAAACCTTGATTCAATTAAAAATTATTAATGGTTATTATTCTGATATCGGTTTTTTTTATCCTTATACTTATATAAAATCTAAATTCTTGGAAGATCTTCAGATAGATGGAACCATAAATATAAAGGACTTTAACTTCCTTCCTTATAAATTCATTAAAAATATAATTAATGACATTTCTAATTCTACAAACCAAAAATTTTTGCGGTACAAAGATCAAGAAACTTATATTTCTCTAAAAATAGTTAAAGAGAAAATCAATTCTGAGGCTGCTAAAAAAAGTATAATTGATTTAAAATTATATAGAGAAATGTTATTTGAGGAAGACTTCATAAAATTAATAAAAAATATGCCTAAAGAGTTTTTATCTGAATTTCATAAAGGAACACAGTGGTTAACAAATCTAGGTATTCAAAAAATTAATAATGAAGTTCAAAATTCTAAGGTTTTAGGTTATTTTGACATTTCTAAAATCTCAAACAAATTAAGCATTAGAGAACTACTATTATTAGATGTATTCGATCAATTTGTTGATAATAGAAGTGGGATATGGAATAATAATAAAAACATATTTTACTATTCGAAATATTTAAATGATAGAATCAACGAAATTGGCTCTGTTTCTGATGAAAACGAAAAATCAAAGCTAATTCAAGAGATCTCCAAGGAACTTAATATTGATAAGAATCATATCTTATCTAAAATTGATGAAAATTTGAAATCAATTGCAGAGGAAATAAAAAAAAAGGATTTAATAAAGATTAACGATTATATTGAAAAAACTGGGATGGAAATAAACGATTTTTTGAAATTCGTTGATGAATTAGGGATTTCCTATTTTAAAAAAGCTGATCAATTAATATTTGAACCGCAAAAAATTGAAGATGCTAAAAATGATATCAAATATATGTTAATTGATAAATCTAAATCCAGTGATACAATTTCTTTAGGGAATTATGATATCACTTCAAGTTTAATAAAAGATTTAATTCAAGATCTAGTAGCCGATGGAAAAGTAAAAGGGATCTTTCATGAAAATGGAGGAGAAGTACTTTTTTATACAGAACGAGGTATTAGAAACCAGATGTTGGATAATAGTCTTCTCTTTTCTTTTAATGATTTATTTTATGGTAAAGAACTAGAACAAGCTGAAATAGATTTGTTGAGAGAAATTTTTGAAGATTTGATAAAATCAAAGAGGATAAAAGGAACTTTTGATGAAGAAACACTAACGTTTTCTAGTGAAGATGTAATATTTGCCCAAGACTACAATACAGTTCTATTTGAATTTGAAAAAATGGTTATGAATTACATTAATAAGTTTGAAAATGAATATCAAAAAATTAAAAAGGTTTTAACCAAGAAAGGAGAAACTATCTTTCCACAAGAGATAAAAATCGTCCAAGAAACTATAGATAAAATTAATGAAAAGTATGTTAATTGGAGAAGTGGGTTAGAAGCATTTATTCGAAGAACTGATAAAAAATTGTTAAGAGATCAGGGAGTCAATTTAAAAAAATATAAGGATATTTTTTCAAGAGAAAAGAAAGAAGAAATAAAATCACTGGGGGAAGATCCTGAAGTAATTGAACTTTTAAATAATTTTAGAACATATATTAAGTTATTTAACAAATTAGAAGTAAAATATCCTAATGTACTTTTTTATCAAAAGAGATTAATTAATAATTCCGATGATAAGGAGTCAAAAATCAAATTGGATGAGCTATTAAATGAATTAGAATTAAAATAAGTAATTTTTATTTATCTTTTCCTATTTGAGAAAGAAAATCATCTACATCTATTTTTTTATCTGTCATGATTTTGTAAGTTTTTGGGTTTGTTATGCCGTTCAATGTTAAGATTCCTTCTTCTTCAAGATATTTTAAGGCTCTCCAAATGAAATTAATTTTGGAACGGTTTGAAGATTTTATATTATAACATCTTCTGATTCTCTTAGTATTTACAATTGTTACATTATTATCTATTAGTTTATTAATTGCTTCAATTGTATCCTTTAAATTCTTCTGAAAAAAGTCCATGTTTAAAGTGAACCCTCGAAATAGATATTAATTTAAAATACTCTCCTCATTAAAAATATTGATTTAAAAAGTTAAATTGATTTTTATAAGTATAATAAAATTATGTCGAGAACTATATAAGGTTTTTTATTCGATATTCAAAAAGTCTATCCAGTTAAATTATACTGCCAAATTTAAATAAACCTAATAGAAATTTTTAAATCCTTAATGTCGGAATACTCGTTTACCACAAAATACTAAGGCACAATTCAATTCATCTGCACGTTTAATTACAGCCTCATCCCTTATTGAGCCACCTGGATTTATGATAGCTTTTGCTCCAGCTTTAACAGCTATCTCTAGACCATCAGGAAATGGAAAGAAGGAGTCTGTTCCCATAACAGAATTCTTAAGTTCTTCCTGATGACCAAATTCAGAAGCTTTTTGAGCTGCTAATTTAACTACATGAACTCTGCTTTGTTGCCCAGAACCAATTCCTATTGTATAAATTCCATCATTGTTAATTTGAGCAAAACATGCTGAATTTGATTTAGCCCATTTTGAAACTTTATAAGCAAAGATTAAACCTTCTTTTTCACTATTAGTTACCTTCTTCTTGCTTACTACGTTCCATTCTTTAATAATTGGTTTACTATCATATTCTTGAACAAGGATACCACCTAATACACTTCTAATTTCGAGATTTTTGTATATTTTATCTTTATTTTCAAGAAAATCTCTAAATTCCAAAAGGATTAAGTTCTTCTTTTGTTTTAAAATCTCTAAAGCTTCTACTTCAAAAGTAGGTGCCATTAAAGCATCTACATAGATTTTCTCTTTATTGATAATATAATGTGCCACTTCTTTAGTTAGCTCTTTGTTTACACCCCAAATTCCTCCGAATGCAGATAAAGGATCTGTACCAAATGCCTTTTTCACAGACGATAATTGATCTTTTTTATTAATAGCTACACCATTAGGACTTGTATGCTTTAGAATTGCTGTGACATAGTTTTCTGTACCAAAATCTAAAAGAATTTGCATACAAGAATCGATATCCAGATAATTATTAAAAGAGATCTCCTTTCCACTAAGTTGTTTTAAGTTATGAAGCCCATTTTCTATGAAAGAATCTTTATAATATGCTGCGATTTGATCCCAATTTTCCCCATATCTGCAATCTTGTACTTTTTCATAGACTTTTATCAATGTGTTGGGTAATAAAGCTTCTGGATTGTAATATTTTTGGAGATAATTTGCAATCGCAGCATTATAATCCGCCATAATTGCAAAAACATCTTGAGCTAAAATAATTCGAGTTCTTTCAGTGATAGCTCCTTTGTTTTTTCGAAGTTCTTCAATTATTTCATCATAATATTCTGGACTTGGAACTACAATAACATCTGGAAAATTTTTTGCTGCTGCACGAATCATCGTTGGCCCTCCAATATCAATCATTTCTAATGCGTCATCAAGTGCCATACCTGGTTTTTCAATTGCTTCTTTGAACTGATACAAATTACAGATAACCATATCAATTGGTTGAATATTATATTTATTGGCTTCATCAATATCTTTCTTTAAACTTCTACGATATAAAATACCACCTTCTATTTTTGGATGTAATGTCTTTATTCTACCATCAAACATCTCTGGAGATTCTGTAAACTCAGAGATTTTTGTAAATTTAATACCATTTTTCTCTAAAAGGGTTCCTGTGCTTCCAGTAGATAAAAGTTCAACCCCAAACTCATTTACCAGAACTTTAGCAACCTCAATAATCCCCTTCTTATCATAAACACTAATTATTGCTCTTTTTATTGTCTTCATGAAAATACATTTTGAACTAATTTGCTTATTTAATAAAAGTAATACTAAAAAAGTAAAGTTTATTGTTGTTGAAACTAAATTAATAGAGCTTTAATAAGTGAAATTAAAAAAAGGCTTATAAGTTCACAAATTTCATCCATATTCATAGATATTGACACAAATGTATAAAAATAATGTTGACATAAAAATATTAAAAATGAAATCAAATGAAGGTGATTATATTATGAGAATTGAGAAAAAGATCGAGATTGATTCTACCCAGAAAAGAATTTATGATATTGTAACTGATGGTGAAAATACTCCACGGTGGAATATTGCCCTCGATGAGATTATCGAAAAAGAGGAGGATCAAAAATTTCTTTTAAAATCTAGTATTGGAGATATATTAATTGTTGATACAGATACTGTAGAAAATGAACATGTAACATGGAAAATGGAGAAAAGCGATATGAATTCAATAGGTTTTATTGTCAAACCAAAAGGGGATCTCACTGAAGTAACAATATGGACTGAATTTGAAAATAAAAAGCTTAGAAAAGGATATGAAAAAACTGCTGATCTAGTTTTAAAAAGTTTAAAGAACTATGTAGACTTCATTGAAGATGGTGGTGATCCAGAAGATTTTGATAAGAAACAACTTATGGTAAGTCCATAAATTCTTCTAAATTAATCTTTTTTTTCCTTTAATATTACTTTTAATCCTTTAAAACTTGCCAATTAGATCATGAGGTTGAGTTTCTCTTTGTCCTACAACTGACACTATTCCAATTGGTGCTTCTTTCATATCTTGAATAGATTTTGCTCCAGCATAAATCATCCCATTAGCTAATCCTTCTTTTAATGTTGCTAATACTCCAGCTACGTCTCCCACATATGGCACATAATTTGAAACTCCCTCAGTTAGCATTTTTGAACCTTCAATATAGCGATCTGAGATGTAACCGAATGTTCTTGCTTCCTTGCTTCCCATACCACGATAAACTTTTACTTTTCTCCCAGCAATTGTATCAATAAATCCTGGTGATTCTTCTGTACCCGCAAAGAAATGACCAGACATAATAAAATCTGCGCCAGCAGCAAATGCTTTTGGTAAATCTCCTGGCTTTATGAATCCTCCATCAGCAATTAATGATAATTTTGGGCGATAATCCTGTATAGCATCAGCTACTTGTGCCGTAGCGAATAGAGTTGGTGCACCTACTCCTGTTTGTATCGAGGTTGTGCATATAGATCCAGAACCCATTCCTACTTTTAACCCAATAAAACGTTCTTCTATAAAATCACATTTAGTAATTAAATATTCTGCCGCTTGATATGTTCCAATATTACCGAGTACGAAGTCTGATTTTAAAAGCTTCATTAATTTGGTTGTACCGATGATATCATCTTTTTTATAGAAATCGGCTACATCTATGAAGAAGATATCCACGTATTTATCAATTTCCTTTAACAAATTTTGAGCTTCAGAAGATTCTGGAAATCTAGGAGATAATGCCAACCCACATAATAAATGCCCTTCTTCATCTTTAGAAGCAAATGGAAATTCTGGTGCTAAATCTTTCTTTGTGATTAATCCTTTCAACAAACCGTCTTTATCTATGATTGGTAGTTTTTCTTTACGTGATTCATATAAAATTTTTCTTGCTTCTTCTCTTGAGGCTCCTGGCTTTATAGAGATAACATCTTTGGTCATATAATCCTTGACTTTTCCATTTTGTATATCCTGCTCTAAAAATGGAATATCACGCTTAGTAAAAATACCACATACTTTCTTAGCTTCGTTTACTACAACAATACCACTGATATTATAATTCTCCATCATATATTTGGCTTTTGCGACTCCTGCATTAGGATTAATAGTTGCTACATGCTCATCATCAATTACAAAAGATCGAGCTCTTTTCACTATACGACACATCTCTAATTGTCTCTCATAAGAACAGTTACGATGCAATACTCCAAGTCCCCCATGTAATGCCATACTAATTGCCATTACTTCTTCTGTAACTGTATCCATAGCGGAAGACAAAATAGGAAGATTAAGATGATGCTTTCCCAAATTTGAAGATATGTCAACTTCTTGAGGTGCAAAATTAGTAAATCCTGGGAGGATAAGTACATCTTGAAATGTAGCAATTAGATCTTCTGAATGGACTTTTTTACGGTATTTGTCAGTCATTTTTGGTCACCACGTTAAAAATCAAAAATAAATTTGAATAGATTATATTCCTATTAAAAAAAATATAAATTATATCAGACTTAAAAATTTTAGTATTGAATCAAGGATCAAAAAAAAAAAGAAAGAAATTTTTGAAGATTTAAACAGGTATATCCCGTTTATTAAAGATTATTACTCCTGATGTTGCCAAAACTGCAGAATAAGTTAAAAGAATTGAAATATGTACTCCTACATTATCCCAAACATGATTCACGAGCAGATTGGACATATCTGAATAGAAAAATATACTGATTCGTTTAATTTCTTGAGCTCCTTCTGGAAAAGCTTTCCAAAATTGTCCTACTGCATAGAAAAATATTACTACTCCAAATCCAAAAGCTAAAGCTCTTTTTGAAGTTAAGAAAGTTGAGAAGAAATACCCTGTACTTATTAACGTAACCATAAAGACAAAATTCCATAGAAAGGCAAATATGATTTCATTCAAATAGATATCATTAATAGTTACATTTGGAAAAATCAAGATACCTACAAGAACACTCAACATTATTCCATAGAAAATAAACAATATTTCTATTATTAAAGATAGATACTTACCTAAGCTAAGCTCAGTACGGGTGATAGGTTTTGATAACACTAAATCAATTGTTTTATTCTCAATCTCTTTTGGTATATTCTGAGCAGATTTTAAAATAAAATAAATTCCAAAATAAAACCAGGATATGGAGAACATATATATATTAATAAAACCTCCAAATTCACCAAGAGAAGCAAATTGCCCAACCATTAGGCGAATTGCTTCTGGATAGGCTTCAAAGGCTTCTTCCAAACCTGCAAGCAGCTCTGGATCAAAAAAAGAAATAAACCACATAAAGAAAAGAGACATTATAGCCGTAAAAATCAGGATACTTTTATAATCTTTTTTTAGTTCTTTCCATACAATTTGAAATACTTTCATCCAATTCTACCTCCTTTTGATTTACTCTCTTCATAATATTGTAAAAAAATATTTTCTAGTGTAGAATGTGTTATTGAGAAGTCTTTCACAGGAACATCAGCCCAATACTTTTCACTAATTTCACATAAAATTTTTCGGGCTTTATTAGGAGTTAATAAAAATTCAAGTTGAGTTTGAAATTCATATTTTATTATTGATTCAGGATACTCAGATTCTAAAAATGATCTGAATTCTTTCATGCTTTCTGGAGTTTTGAATAGCAATTCTATATGTTTCAAATTTTTAGCCTTAAGATCACTTACATTTGATATTTCAGCAATCTTTCCTTGCTTTATAATAGCGACTTGATCACAAAACTTTTCTACTTCTGCAAGTACATGACTACAAAGGAAGACTGTGCAGTTTGATTTTTTCTGACGCTCAGATACGATACGATAAAATTCTGATTGCATCAAAGGGTCGAGTCCTGAAGTAGGTTCATCCATTATAAGCACATCAAATTTTCCCATAAGAGCTGATAAAACACCAACTTTTTGTTTATTACCTTTACTCAAGACACCTATTTTTCGATTCATATCTAATTTCAGACGTTCTGTTACTTCTTTGACAAAACTCCAATCTATTTCTATATCATAGAGCTTTGCAAAATAATTAATCAAATCACTTGCTGTCATGTTTTTATATAATCCCAATTCGCCAGGTAAATATCCAATTCGATTGCGTATTTTCACATCTTTTTTAGGATTGATCTTTTCACCTAAAACTGTAATGTCTCCTGCATCAGCGTTAAGAAAACCAAGTATACATCGAATTGTGGTAGTTTTTCCGGCTCCATTTGGCCCTAAATAACCAAATCGCGATCCTTGGGGTACTTCAAACGAAATATCATCTACGGCTTTTACTTTACCATGATCGTAATACTTTATTAAGTTTTTAACTTCTATAGCATTCACTTTAATCTACCTTCTATTTTTTATTTTTCATGAATAATAAAAAACCTAATATAATAGTATCAAGCTGCATATTTAAATGTTCTTCATTTTTCATGAAGGATAAAAAATTATAAATATCTGTTTACACATAAGTATTATTGAGGAATGATGGATAAGAAACATATACCTGAAAATCATATATTTGAGGGAAAAATTAAAGAATATGAACAAATTCTAATTGATTTCGTATTAGATTCAGGTCGAGCGAAAAGTGTGGATCCAAATCTTCAATTAGTTCTTGGATATATTGGAATACACAAAAGATTAACCCAGAAACAATTAAAAGATTTAACAGGACTCTCGACAGGAACTATCTCTAAGAAATTGAGAGATATTTTAGCATTAGGTGTTGCCAAGAAAGAAAGAATTTCAAAAACAAACGAATATTTATACATAAATACACCTGAAACCTATGGAGATATAGCTGATACTACATTTGAAGATTTCCGTAAAATTAATGAATTTCTTGAAAGAAAAATAATTGAACTTGAGAAACTTAAAGACAAAAAAGGAGCTGAGTTTCTTGCTAAGCGGTTGAAAGGTTTAATTAAAACTTTTGAAACAGTTCAAAATATCTGGTCTGATATTGAATTTATTTTTACACAACAGAAGAAATAAAATTAATGATGAAAATAAAAGAGAAATTTGATCCTGAAATTAAAAAGATAGAAAGTGAGATAATTGAAAATTTATTAAATTACACTATCTTCTCTGCTCGGGGTGAAATAACTTCAACAATTCTTTTCTACTTTATTACTAGGAAACATCTGACTCAGTCTAAACTCCAGAATTTAACAGGGTTTTCTGCAGGCAAAATTTCTCAAGAACTTAATAATTTTTTAGAGTTTAATTTAATAAAAATATCCAAAAAATCAAAACCATGGGTTTATTCTATGGAATCCGTAGTAGCAGAAACATTTAGTAGAGCTATTAACCTCCTTAAATCTAATCTCAAATGGGAATCAAAATTTCTTGAAATTAAAAAAGAACTTGAAGAAAACGAGGAGGAACTAAAAAATTTAAATGGATATGGTAAAATTAAGGATTTTCTTGAGGTAAATTTAGGGAGATTTGTTGGATTTAAGAGGATATTAAAACTTTGGGAAGATCTCAAAAAGAAATATGAAATGGGATTCCTACCAAATCAGCGGAATTAGCTTTTTCTTAGTTTTTTGAGCATATTCTGGGTATCCATCAAGTTCCTTATGGAGTTTTCTATCTTCTAAAATTGTACGAATAACTAATCCAACGACACCAAGCGCAGTAGGTATAAGTGAATAAAGAGAGCCAAGTGCTAAACAATAAAATACAATAAATAATATAAATCCTAAGTACATTGGATGACGTACAATTCTATAAGGTCCAGTAGTAATTACTGCATGCCCCCGATCTTTTTGGATCTCAACTGCTTTTGATAAAAAGGTATTCTCTTTCATTACTAAAAATATAATTAATAAACCGAGGGAAAGTACTACAAATCCAATAATTTCAACCCAAAATGGAACGTATGACCAATTATATTTCTTTTCAAAACCTGGAATAATAAATGTTGGGAAAAATCCAAAACCCATTAATATCATAATAATCTTATCCCACTTTTCTGTAAATTTTGGTTTGGTTCTTTGCTGAAGCAATTCAGGGTCATGTTTAGCAAAATATAAGACTACTATTGTGAAAAAAATTGCGAAAATGATGAGATAAATCCAAGCTTCAAACCAGAGAAATGTACCAACAGGAAGAAATAACCCTATCCCTAGGAATATAGTAACCATATACACAGCTACTAATAACGATGCTTTAGTTATTTTTTTTGGCATTGATAAAATTAATTCTTTTCATGTTTAATAATATTAGTCTTTTCCTCGAAGAATTAAAATTGATTAATAATCTGGTTTTAAAAGAGCTAATACAATCTGAGTCATCATTTTAACAAATTCCTCTTCTGTTCCAAAAGTATCATTGACGAAGGTATGTCTATGTATTAAACCATCAACTACTTTAAACACTTGGGTTTCTTTACCATTAAGTACTAACCCTTCCTCAGGAAATTTTTTGAGTAACTCCTGAAAAGGTCTTAAAAAAAGTTCAGTTTGTGCTTTGAGTTGTTCCTGTGTTGCAAATTGATCTTTTATCTTTAAATATTCATCAAGTTTTGACAAAAATTCTACTTGTAGTGCGAGAATGAAGTCTCGCTCCTCACTATGTAACTTAACAAGTGCGAGAATTAAGTTCTTTAATGCATCACTTAAGGTATCATAGTCATATTCAAGGGAATATCCAAATTTTTTTAATTTTGCAGAATAATCTGATATCGAAACATCACCCATTTCCCTAAGAATTGAAAATTTTCCACTTGGAAAATGATAATATAATGTTCCTATACTCACACCTGCTTTGGATGCAATTTCATTAACGTATGTGTTGCCAAATCCTTTTTTTTTAAATAATTTAATTGCTACTTCCATAATTTTTTCCTTAGCTGCCCCTTTCTTCATGATCAGAACTTAAATTAAGATTTTTAACTAAATTAAAAACAAACTTCTATTTAAATTTTCGGAATCGAGTCGAGTCGAATCGATAGCTTTAAATAAATATAATGATATTTTCTTTGTGGAATTCTAATTCGAGTCGAATCGACTCATAATAAATGGTGATAAAAATAAGCGAACCTAAACGTTTTAGTATAACAATCTTAATAAGAAAGCTTATTGCAGTAGTTCTTATAATGCTGGTTTATTATAACCTGATGTTTTGGTTGATTCTTCCACAAATCTTTGCAAATCCAATTAATCTAACAACACTTATAATATATTATATAGTAGGATCTATAGATATTATGATACGACCTATTCCAGAAAAAGTTAAAATTACACTTGTAGAGAAAATAATAGCATTAATGGGGGTACTACAACCATTTCTGTTAATACTTGCCTACGTTGAAAATATCAACATAATTACTCCATTTATTCCTATTTGGAATAATCCCATTGTTGCCTTTATTGGTATTATATTTCTGGTTATTGGAGGGATTATTATGATAATAAGCAGAATTCAACTTGGAAAATATGGAACTCCAGTAGTTCATACGGGGGAAGGGCATAAATTAGTAACTAAAGGATTGTATAAAATTGTACGACATCCAATGTATTTTGGAGCGATTTTTATGATGTTAGGTCCATATTTAGCTTTTAGATCTATAATTTTATTAATTGGGATGACAATATTATATTTTTTTCTATTGAAAATACGAATCCAATTTGAAGAAGAGACATTGATAGGCACATTTGGAGAGGAATATACGAATTATAAAAGAAGGACTAAAAAATTAATTCCATTTATTTACTAATTTTTTTCTTTAATTTTTATACTTGAGAAGCAATAAATTTTTAGTTCGTGAGATGCTTACGACCATTTCTTAAAATATTTGTTTTATATATATTACAATTATTTATAACTACCTAGATGTAATTTTTCATCACATAATCTATATTTTTTAATTTAAAGGGTTAAGTGGAAAATGAATTCTGAAATAGATCTTTCATTAGATAATGTAATTCCTTATCTTATAGAAAGAAGTGAGCGCAAGTTTGGATTTTTTTCTATTAATTATATATTAATTAATTGTAAAATAAGCGAATTACAAGATTTTATTAGAGATTATGGTATTTCGATTCCTGATAAGTCTTTTATTTCAAGATTAGAATATATAAAACATATTGTTCTACACTTAACGAACATATTCTATGCAACTGATTGGCAGAAAAAGTTTGAGGATCCTTTGGAATATTGCGGATACGCAATAATCAATTCAAGAACTTTCAAGAAGTATATATATCATTTAGATTTTATAGCAAAACAGGATTTGATTGAAACATTTGCTGATCATTGTGCTGATCTTGAAATTACAGTTCACAATACGACTACAGACTCTATCACCCCTATAATGGATATGTATTTATCAATGAAAAAATCAAAAGTTAAAACAGGAGCTGTGTTTGTAATGAACGGAGTAAATTTTAATAAAGAGACTTATCAGGAAACAAAAAAATCAATAGTAAACGCTTCAAAAGTTGCGAGTTGGAAGATTTTTGTGACAACTCCAATTGGAGTTCTTAAAATTGGATTAAAAAATCTAATTTCTGATATGCGAAAATTAAATTGTTGGGTTTATGTGGTTGATCCATCTAGGAAAATTGTTTATGGGGTAATAAAAGGAAGAAAAAATGAAGATCTTGATCCTGAGCTAAGGAATGATTTCATTAAAAAGCTTCCAAGAGAGCCTATGAGAGCTCCCTCTCATATCATTAAACTATCAGATTATTATTATAATGAAACAGATTCATTTGAATCAATGAATTTCAGACTTTTTGATATTTACAATGATGTAGACCATAATAAATTAATGCTTAAAGAAAGTGAACAACCAAAATACTCAGAGATATTCAGAGATTTAATCATAATGGAGAAAAAGTCTGGAATTCCTATCATTAACTATGCTAGTGAAAATTTTAAGGAACAAGCTTTAGTCTCAGGATTTCTATCAGCAATGGATTCATTTGTCTCTCAAATTGGAGGATCAAAAATGGAAGAGATTAATTATAAAGGATTTTACGTTCAAGCCTCTTATGGGAAAGATATTGAATTAGTTTGTTTTCTTTTTAAACCTTCAGATGTAAGTTTTAAAGAAAGGCTTAATTATCTTACATATCTTTTTGAAACGCTTTATCAGGAAGAAATTGAAATATTTAGAAAAACCAGTGATGCTAATTTATTTAATGAAGAAGAAATATTGTTAATTACTAAGGAAATCCTTGATATATAATGCTAGTTATAATTTATTTTTGTCTTTTATTATATCTATAAATTGATATTATTCCAAAAAGAATGGTTATTAAAATAAGGCAAAGTAGCACTAATGTAGTAATATCACTAAAATTTAGGTCACTTGAAGTATGATAAAGATTTGTAAGTGTAATAGGTATTAAAAATGCCAAAAAAATCATACAAAAAAAAAATACAATCGTAATAACTGATTTGTAAAATTCTAATTTATCTTCTAATTCTTTATTGTCTAAAGATCTCACCGTCTTTTTGTTTAAAGAGAAGGATATATAATATTCACTTTTTTGGTATTTAAATTTTATATGGGATTATTTATTTTTTTAATTTTTTTTAAATTTCAAATTTCATGAAAAGCTTTAAATAGTTGTCTAGGCTATATTTAATTAAGAAATGACAATTGAAGAAGAAACTAGAACAAAAAAACCACTTTTTAGTGATAAACTTCGAAAATATGAAGATAAAATTGTTCAATGTCTTCAGAATATTGCTTATAGTAAACGTGTTAATCCTAAAATATCTACAATTTCCTCTTATTTATTAATTCATGGAAAATTGACACAGAAAGAATTAAAAGAATTAACAGGATTTTCAATGGGATCTATTTCTACATTATTATCAGTAATGACGGGTACAGGAGTTTTTCAAAAAGAAAGAATTCCACAGACTCACACATTTACCTATTCATTTCCAGGAAGACTTGAAGATCTTAGTACAAAAGGGATAGAAATCGCATTAAGTACTTTTGGCCCTTTAGAAACTTATTTGAAAAAGAAAAAGAAAGAATTAAAAAAATTAATTGAGCAATCTAAAGAAGGAGCAGAGCATCTTTTACAAAGAATAGATGAATTACTTGAAGCATTTGAAATCTATAAGATTTTATTCCCAATAATGACTCGAAATTCAACCAACGAAGCCATGAAAGAATTATCTTCGAAGCCAATCAAACTGACAAGACAAGAAGAAAAAGAATTGAGAAAGATTTCTTTTGATCCAGAAGTTTATATTGTTGAGGATGATATTTTATATCAGCTTACCACTAGTCCCATGTTTTCAGGTCGAGATCCAATGTTTATTAGGATTCTGGGGTACTTCATTACGAGAAAATACCTTACTCAAAAAAATTTGCAAAAGATCACAGGTTTGTCAGCAGGAAAGATTTCTGAAGAAGTAAACTTGCTTTTAGAAAATAGATTAATAGAAAAATCAGATATTTCAGCTAAAGGAAAAATAACATATGGTGCTGAATCTGCAGGGATAATGCTCCTAAAGTTCTCTCGCTCTGTTATTAATAGAATGACAAAATGGCATGATGAGTTATTGAAAATGAGATTAGAACTTGAAAAAAATAAAAGCAATTTAGAGAAATTAGATGGTTATAAACGGATTTACAAAATAAATGAATTCCTTTTAAATTCAATATCTCAATATAAAATTTTCATTGATATGATGGATAAAATTCTTTAAGATTAGAATAGGTTAAGTCAAAAATTTCTTAAACTCTTCACATTCTTTTTAGGTTCTTTCTTGGTAAATTTTGGATTCTGGGGTCATTAATATACGAATCTAAAGTTTTTATAAACATATCACGATCTTCTTTAATATTTGAAGATTCAATAGTACAATAATTAGATACATGGTCATTAAAAACTTGAGAAGTCACATTCTCACCTAAATTAGCGATTATGTCCCTTTCCTCTATTATGTTTTCCAGTGGGCTTAATAAATGAAATTTACCAGATTTCCATTCATCCCAAAGAGGTGTACCTGGCAATATATTTAATGTTCTAAATCTAAAAATAGTTGGATTTATTTCAGTTAATACTCTAGCGGTTTCTTTAACATGTTCTTTTGAATATTTATGACTTCCTAAACCCAAAATAATATATAGTGATAATTTTATTCCAGCATTCAAAATTTTCTTTCCCGCTTTAATCATAGATTCTGCGTTTGTACCTTTTTTCATAATTCTTAATATTGTATTTGAACCACTCTCTAGGCCCATATAAACAATATCTAATCCTGCTTTAGCTAATATTTTTAGTTCTTCATCGGATTTTCTTAAAATATCTAACGATTTAGCATAACAACTTACTCGAGGAACATTTTTTAGCTTAATTCTTACATATTTAATAATTTCGGCTAAATATTCTGTTGGCGCTGATGTAGGATTACCTCCCGCTAGAAAAACCGGAAATCCATGATAATTTGAATGAGCATATTTATCAATATCTTTTTTAACATCTTCTAAAGAACGTATAGCATAATCTTGAGAAATTCCATAAACCCCTTTATATGTTCCGCAGAAACGGCATTTATTCCACGAACATCCCCCAGTTACAGGTATTAACACAGAATAAGCCTCTACAGGCGGTCTAATAACGATTTGATCAGGGGGTATTTTGGTAACCATAAAATTTCATTCTGAATAATTATTAATCTACAAAAAGAACCATTTTCACATTTAGAATAAACGAAGAAGAATTTTTAGATATTATTATTATAATTTAATAGATTTCATTTGAAAATGAAGAAATAAGCTCTAATAAAATTGAAACAAAAAATAGCTTTGATTTTTTATTGATTATAATCTTAGCTCTCACAAAGTATTTAAAGTTTTGAACATTTACTCAATTAAATTTAGGATACATAACATCCCGATAATATACATAAAAACTGTTTAAGATATTTCTCTTAGGGTTCAAGTGATTTTCAAAAAATGAGTTATGATCGAAAAGACATATTATATAGTTTTAAAATTGTAATCTGTGGAACCAGTTCTGTAGGAAAGACTTCTTTATTCAATCGGTATTGTTTTAATTCGTTTACATTTGATAGTTCTCCAACAATAGGAATTAATTTTCACTCTGTTTATTTAAGACTTAATTATATAAAACACCCTAACATAGAAGAAGAAAATTATGTTGTAAATTCCATCTTTGATTTTGGTGGACAAGAAAGATTTGCCCCATTGATTCCTAAATTTATTGAAGGTGCTAACGGGGCTTTATTAGTATTCGATTCAGTGAATTATTCATCTTTTGATCAACTAGATTTTTGGTATGATAGAATAATAGAAAACTCGATAGATCCAAATATCCCAATAATTTTAGTAGGAAGTAAAAGTGATTTACTAGATAAAACTTCCCTCTCAGATATTGTTAATGATGAAGTGATTTATGATTATCTGGAAAAAAGAAAATTAGATTATTTTTATAGAATATCTGCTTTAGAGAATTTTAATGTCTTAGAAGTCTTTAAAGAATTAAACAACCTAATGTTAAAAAGACAGCAGATTCCTTATGTTGTAATATAAAGCAATTAGAGAAAAAAGTTAATATTCTCTAAAATAGACAAAATCCGAGAATATATTAAAGAATACTTTTTCTTTTCTATTTAAGTCAGGATATATATCCCTTAAATAATTTCTAGATTGCTCTAAGAGATTTTTTGCTAAATGTTCTGCGATCTTTAAGGCATTTGTTTTAGTAAATATATCTTTTACTTCATTAATATCGCTTTTTGTCAAATTTTCTTTATGATATATCTCATTTAGTCTCTTAGATTGATTTTCATCTGTATTGGAAATTGCTAAAATATAAATTATTTTTTTCTGTTTAGCTTTAATGTCATCATCTAGATCAAGAATATCATCACGAATAGAGTGAGCTTGACCAATTCTTAACATAGCTTCACTTAAGGGTTTAATTTGATAATGAAGATTTCCTTTGGCTAAGATAGCTCCAATTCTTGTAGATTTTTCAAATATCCTAGCTTTTTGATATTCTGCAATATTTAAATATTGTTCCAGTGTCATAGTAATATTATTATAATTCATATATTCTTCCATTAATTGTCCTTTCATTAAGTAATCCATTGCTTTCGTATATTCATTAATAGCCATTAGTTTTAGGTGTTCTGGAAATTTGGAGGATTTTAAAATATCCAAGCCTAAAAGATAACCGTGGGTTCCCCCTAAAATTGACATATCTCGCCCATATAATGTGACCAATTCCTCTTTTTTAGGCAGATCTATGTCCTTATAAACTTGATTTAATTCATTTTTTAATTGCATATGAAAAGTGGGTTTACCTCTTCTAAATCTATCATCGTCTAAGAGATCATCATGAATCAAGTGCCCACTATGTAATAATTCTACTGCTATAGATACTTCATGAATTTGTTCTATTTGATCTTCTATGTACATTGGGTTTATTATCCCAGAAAAAGCAGCATTTAACAATATAGGATGAATTCTTTTAGCTCTTTTGTTTAAAATGAATTTTTCAAGTTGATTAATAAAATCATTTAAAAGGATATCTTTCTCTTCCTTGTGTAGATAGTCGAAATACTTCTCTAACTGCTTATCCACAACTGCTTTTTCAGCCATTAAGAATTCATTAATCACAATAAAATCACAAATTTTCTAAAGTGTAACTAATGCAATAATATTAATATAAAACATTTAATAATTTAATTTTATTATATTTCAAATTTAAAATTTCCAAATGAAAGGAGAGTAAAAATAATGAAAATTGCAGTAATTTCAGATACCCATGACCACAAAGATAATATTTTAAAAGCGGTGTCTATAATAAATGAAAGAAATGTAGATGCACTTATACACTGCGGAGATTATATAGCACCATTTGTTAAAAGATGGTTTAATAATTTAAATGATTCAATAAAAAAGAATTTTTTTGGAGTTTTTGGAAATAATGATGGAGAAAAATTATTTTTAAAAAAAAATTTAGGCCAAATTTGTGAATTCCCTCAGAACACTAATGAATGGATATTAGAAATGGGAGGAAAAAGGATTTTTGCTTCTCATATGCCAGGAAAAGAAACATTAGATGCTTTAGCAAATTCAGGAAGTTTTGATATTATTTTATCTGGTCATACACATTATTTATCTAATAAAAGATTAGAAAATGGCATTTTAATTATTAATCCTGGTGAAGTTTGTGGTTATTTAACTGGAAAAGCCACTTTTGCTATAATAGATACTGAAAAAATGGAATCTGAAATAATCGAATTATAGATTTTAAATTATTTTTTTCTTTTTTTATAAATAAGAGTAAATTTTAATAATCTAATCTTTTGAATATTATGTCATTACCATTAGATGGGATAATTATACTAGATTTGACAAGAATGTTACCTGGTCCATACTGTTCCATGATCCTTGCTGATCTTGGTGCTGATGTAATTAAGGTAGAAGATCCTTATTATCCCTACGGACACCCACCCCCTTTCTTTCAAAAAGGAAGAAATCGTGAAAGTGCATTTAATTCAATTCTTAATAGAAATAAAAAGGCAATTACGCTTAATTTAAAAAAGGAAAACGCAAGGCAGATTTTCTATAAACTAGTTAAAGAAGCTGATGTTGTGCTTGATACATTTCGACCTAAAATAACAAGCAAATTAAAAATTGATTATCAAACTTTAAAATCAATAAATCCGTCAATTATTTGCTGTTCTTTGACAGGATATGGTCAATATGGACCATATGAGCAAATTGCAGGTCATGATCTAAATTATATTGGGATATGTGGGATTTTAGATTTAAATAAAGAGCGAAAGGTTTTTGATAATGAATCCCAAGATAGAAAGCCAATAAATCCAGGTGTTCAAGTTGCTGATATTGGTGGAGGATTAGTATCAGCTATCGGAATTCTAGGTGCAATAATTGAACGAGAGAAACATCCTAAAAAGAAAGGTCAATTTATTGACATATCAATGACTGATTGTGTTTTTTCTTTTATGCCTCTCGTGGCAGCTCATCATTTTTCTAAAGACTTAAATGATGGTGTTAGAACAGAAAATCCTTTACATGGCAATTTTCCTTTTTATAGTGTCTATAAAACAAAAGATAATAAATTTCTTTCAGTAGGGATTGTTGAAGTAAAATTCTGGCGAGAATTCTGCAGAGGGCTTGGCCGTAATGATCTAATACCAAATCAATTTGTCCGTGGAGAAGAAAGGGAAGCTCTTTTTAAGCAGATTGAAGAAGAATTTTTAAAAAAAACTCAACAAGAATGGATGGAGATTTTTATAAATTTAGATGCTTGTGTCATGCCAGTAAAATCATTCTCTGAAGCTTGTGAGGATCCTCAAATTAATCGACGTAATATGGTGGTTGAGATGGAACATCCTATATTTGGAAGAATTCAGAATATAGCTTCTCCCATAAAATATTCACGAACACCTTTAAAAATAAGAAACTTAGCACCTAAGATAGGCCATAATACAACTGAAATTCTCGAAAATCTTGGTTATTCTGAAAGAGAAATCCGAGATTTCAAAAAAAAAGGGATAATATGAGACAGCTATAGAATTTGGAATTCTATAAGTATAATCAATGATGTGATTAGACGAGACATCATTGTACATACTAATAACGGAATAAACATAGGCCAATCTTTTAATTGTCCATAAAAACCAGCAGCATTAATTGTTGAATAGATTGTCATTCCAATTGCAATAAAGAATATAGCAAATCCCCAAGTTTGATTCATTATTAATCCAATCCCTCCAGTAATTAATATAATTGATGTTAGAAACTCTGCTATTAAATGAAAATAAATTTGCGTTGGCTTAGTAGTAAGCTCAGGTACTTCTCTCTTTATTAATAGAATAAACCACATGAAAAGCATAGCAATTCCAATTAGGATAGTATATATTGAAGCAATCAACTCGATTACTATTATTTTCACCTTTAACGATTTAATTGAATCAAAATTATTAGTTATTATATTTAATTAAAGTTTCTGTAATTAAATTGTCTTAAAATATTATATATAGATATTTAATTTTAAAGCGAGAATTTGAATAAAACTTTAACAGCATGAGATTCAGATTTGGTAGCTAATGTCTTAAATGCATCCTTATAGGCAGTAAGTGGAAATTTATGAGTAATTAGTATCTGAGGATCTATTAATCCTTCTGATAAAAAATCTAAATAATGCTGAAATGCATGCAAGGATTTATCACGGAAAATTTCTATACCAAAGGCATTCGAACCGATGACTTCGAGTTCTTTGAAATAATGAAGAGTATTTTCGAACCTTTTTGGTGTACTTACACCGAAAAACACTAATTTACCTTGAGTACAAAGTATTCTTTGTCCGATTTCAAAAGTCTCTGCTGAAGAAATAGTATCAACTATACCATTCACGCCATCTAAAGCCCATTTAAGACCCCTTTTAGGTGTATATAGTTCAACATTGTTGTAAGCAGCTATTTCTTCAATTAATAATTCACCTGAGCTTAAGAAAACATGGTCAGCTCCTAATTTAATAGCTAAATCTTTCTGAAACTGATACCTTCCTATCCCTATTACATGTTTTACTTTAAAAATGTTCTTTAAGCAATGTATTGTTAGTAAACCAATAATACCCAAACCATAAACAAGAATTTGAGAGTTAGGGTTAGGATTTAACAATAATAAAGAATGAAAAGAGACACAAAAAGGATCCGTTAAAACTGCTTGTTCGAATGATATTTTTTCAGGTATCAGAAAACATTGAGATTCATGAACTGTTAAATATGGACTAAAGCCTCCATATCCCCTTGTAACACCTAGATGCATTCCAATTGGAATCTTTCCCTTCTGGAAATTTTGACAATGTTTAAAATCACCTAAAGAACATCTTGAGCATATGGGTAGGATTCCTCGTGGAATGCATGAAAACCACGGATTGATTACCACGCGATCTCCTTTCTTAAGATTTTTAACTTTAAGCCCAACACTTTCTATAATACCGACAGGTTCATGTCCCATTATCTGAGGAAAAGAAATAAAAGAGCGTATAGGATTATCAAGTGACCCTTGAAGTTTTAATTGAGTCATGTCGCTGCCACAAATACCACAAAAAACAGTTTTAACGATAACCCAATCCTCTGCGACTAATTTTGGATATGGAATATTTTTTAGAGAAACAGGGCCTCCCGATTTCCAAAATCCTTTAGGATTTATTTTTCCTCTGATAAAAGCTTTTAACAACTTGAATCTTTTTAATTCGAATACTAATGCAGGGATTTTGTCCTCTTCTTTTTTTGAATTCATCTGAATTTGGGCTCCATTTATTAATCAAAAAAAAAATTAACTTTAATAGATTTAAACTTCTCTTGATTTCTTGCTACTACAAATGCTTTTTTATAATCACTTAAGAGGAATTTATGCGAAATTATTGGTGTTGGGTCAATTCTTCCCTCTTCTAATAATCGAAAATAATGATAATATGCATGTTCTCGAGTACCTTCAAAATTTTCTATTGAAAAGGCATTGCTTCCAATAATGTTTATCTCTTTAAAGTACCATGGTGTCCATTCAAACTTCTTAGGAACATGGACTCCCGTTAATACAGTTACCCCAGATCTCTCCTTATTATTCTTAAAATCTATTAATCTTGATTTTACGATACGTAGACCGGTTTCAAATGTTTCTGCTGACGCAACAGTATCAAATAAGAAATCAATTCCTTCTAATAACCAAGGTTTTTTCTTTCTTAAATAATAAATATCACAATTCAAGTAATCTCCAATACTTTCAATGACCTTACTTGGAGGTGATGATTTGATTACTATATCTGCACCAAATTTTTTTGCCATTTCTACTTGATGTGGGAATCTAGCAATAGCAATTACATTTATATCTTTATAAATACTCTTTAAAAAATGAATTGTTAATAACCCCAGATTTCCACATCCATAAACACCACAAATCGATCCTTCCCAAAGATCAACTTTTAATATAGAATGAAGCACCACTGCAAAAGGATCTGATAGGACAGCTTGCTCCAATGATATTGAATCAGGAATTTTTATTGCCATGGTTTTATGCGCTGGGAAGAATTCTGCAAATCCCCCTGTAGCATCACTACTAGTACCTGAATGAATTCCAGGATTAAGTATACCTTTTGTAAAATTTCTGCAAAGATATGTATTTCCTTCTTCACAAGCACTACAAACAGGCGTAATTTCTCTTGGTTCGCAACTTATCCATGGATTTAAAACAACTCGATCACCTGGTTTTAGATTTGATGATTTTCCCACTTTATTGACAATCCCAACAGCTTCATGTCCTAAAGTTTGAGGCCATGAAAGTAAGGCAGTTATGGGATTATCAAAATTTCCATCAAGAAAGATTTGTTTCTGATCAGAACCGCAAATCCCGCAATATTTCGTCTTCACAATCAACCAGTTGTTTGTTTTAAGCTTCGGAAAAGGGACTTCTCTCAATCTTAAGGCTCCTAGTTTAGAAAGATACCCTTTTAGATAAAATGTTCCCAATATTCGAGCTAATGCTAATCTGTGGAGTTTATAATTAAATACGAGTGCTTTCATAATCCTAATTCATTAGGCGTGGTATACATAATAGATTTTTAATGATTAAAGATGTTTAAATATTAGTAAAAGTGATTCCCTTAAAAACTATTTAATTAAAACTAAATCTAACTATTAAGTAAATTTAATTCAACCAGTCTATTATAAGATTTTAAAGAATTTTTAATTCATTTATATAATTACTTTTATAATAATATTGATTGAAAAATATTAGAGCTATGAATGTTGATATTGCGTTATATGAAATGATTAAAAATTCTGGAATTGATTTAATTTTATCATTACCTTGTATTTTATTAAAGGGCCTTTTAGAAGAAATTGATGGGAGACATGAAATTCAACATATACCAATAACTCGGGAGGAAGAAGGAGTAGGAATTGCTGCAGGGGCATACTTGGGTGGGAAAACTCCAGCATTGTTGATACAAAATTCAGGATTAGGAAATTCTATAAATTCTATAAAATCTTTACTGCAACTTTATAATATTCCTCTTATATTTATTATGAGCCATAGAGGGGCAAAGGGAGAAAAAATTATAGCTCAAATTCCAATGGGTCAGTTGACTCCAAAACTTTTAGACTTATTAGGAATTAAAAAATTTGAAATTAATTCCTTAAAAGACTTAAAAGAAATTAAGAGAGGCATTCATTTTAGTAAGAAGTCTAATAAATCTGTAGGTTTTCTTTTAGGCAAAACGCTTTGGAGGGATACTTAATGAAAAGATTCGATGCCATACAAAAAATAGTAGATTCATTAGACCAAGAATTACTTGTCTGTAACCTTGGAGCACCTTCAAGAGAATTATTCCATATTAAAGATCGAAAAGAAAATTTCTATATGATGGGATCTATGGGGCTTGCATCATCCTTGGCATTTGGTGTAGCCCTTTCAGTACCTAACAAAAAAGTATGGTGCATAGATGGAGATGGATCTATCTTAATGAACCTTGGTAGTTTAAGTACGATAGCTAATAATCCCCCAGAAAATCTTACTTTGATAATAATTGATAATTCTTCATACGGATCAACTGGGGATCAAAAAACTTATACAAGCGGTAAAACAAAATTAGAAATCATAGCTAAGGGTGCGGGTTTTTATTCAATTTCTGTTATTGACAGAGAGGAAGATATAACTAAAATTTTGAAAAAAATAGGTACTGGATGTCATTTTGTGCTTATTAAAGTTGAACCAGGGAATGCTCATGTCGAGAATGTCCCACTACAACCTGAAGAGATAAAACAAAGATTTAGTAAAGTGATATCTAATGATAAATAAATTTAATTAAGTTCATCTTTATTATTTCTTTAGAATCTAAAATTAAAATATGGATAATAAAGATGTCTGAGGATTACAAAAAAACAAACAATAATGAAGATTCAAAAAGAGAAGACTTAGGAATATCTGAGGAAAAGGGGGAAAATAACGAGGAAAAACAATTAGAAATAGCTAGGAAACCTGTTGTTATTAAAGCAGATGCTTATAAAACAATAATCTTATATGCAAGTAGATATGCAAACAAATCAATACCTCCAGAACAGTGGAAGGAAATTTATGGTATTCTAATTGGAAATTCTGATAATGAATTAGTTTATGTTGAACGAGCTGAAGCATTAACATTTGGACATGCAACCGATGTTCAATTGGACGAAAGACATTATGGTTTTATAGAAGAAATTCAAGAGAGGCTTGATAAAGAAGATAAAGGTTATTATATGGTGGGATGGTTCCATAGCCACCCAGGTCTAAACTTATTCTTCTCCTACATAGATTTGATTAATCAACTAGGCTTTCAGCAAAACAATGAAGATTTTTGTGGGCTTGTGTTTGACCATACTCTTTTAGGGAAGAAGAAAGAAGAAATTATTAAAGGTGAGGATGGATCTGAGCATACTATGACAAAATATGATACAGGTTTTGAAATTTATAGAATAACTGATGTAAATATGAACATTAATGATCCAGAATACGATGGTAATTATCATAAAGTAGATTATATTATTGATGGATTGAATAAATACTTCTTTGCAAATGTATTATCTGAGTTATCTTCATTGGTTACTGAAGGAAAACCATTACAATCTGCATATAGAGAAGAATTTGCACGAGAAAAGAAAACCCAAACACCATTAGAACCACAATCCTCCGAAAAAGTAGAGTTAAATCATTATACTTCCCAATCAAGTGATTTCTCAAATAAAAATTTCTTAACTGAAATTCCAATGACTGAAGATATTGCATTTGGAGTAGATGATTTTTTTTATAGTGAGAGCATAACAAAAAAAAAGCAGAGAGAGATGAAGTCAAAAGAAATGGCGGAACAATTGATTTATCAAGGAAACCAAGCTTTTGAAAATAAGGATTCATTTATTGGGATTGAAAAATTTAAACAAGGAATTAAAATATATAAAGAGAATAAAGAGTTTGAAAGGGTTCTAGAGTTATTAAGGATTGTAACACAAAAGTGTATTTCAAATGAACATCTAACTTTTGCTGGAGAATTCGTTGATGATCTACAGAAACTTGCTCAGAAACAAAATCAACGTTTTTATTTAGGAGTAGCATATTATATTAATGGATATTTGTTATTAAAAGAAGGAGATAATGAATTACTAGAAGATGCATTAATTAAGATTCAAGATGCTGCAGTCATTTTTGAAAAAGAAGGGGATTTTGCTGGTGCTGGGATGTGTTTCAATAAAATTGGTTCAATTTATCAATCAAGGCTCAATAGATTAGAAAATGCTTGTCTTTTTTATCGGGCAGCAATCGAAAATTTTAATACAGCTATTAAAAAAATGCATACATTAAGAACAGATTTTTGGAATAAACCGGAATTACTCATTCAAAAAATTGTAGAGTTAAGAGATATTGTTGAAGAATTACTGCCAAATCTCAAGGACATGGAATTAAAAGATAAAATTATCAATGATCTTAAAAATCTACAATATAATTTTTAAAAATTGTTCTAGATTCTCAAATGTCTCATTTTTTTGGACTTAAATCCAAAAAAATTATATTTTAAGAATAATTATCTTATATACTTCTTTTGGTGATTGTCATCCCACGACGCAAACAAAAAATTAAATATTCAAGAAAAATAGTTTGTAAACATCTTGAACCGAAAGGTAATATCAGCAACAGTCTTCAAGCTTTGTGTTATTGTCCTGCTAGAGAATTAACTTTGGGCACTCGAGCATATGTTTGTCAAGTATGTAATATATATGATCCTGCTAAAAATAATCGTCGCTTTTCTGAACTATACGAAGAAAGCAAAAAACTTGCAGAAAAAAAAATTAAAGAGAAAAAAATAAAATTAGAAGAATTTGAAATTGCAGAAATAACATCTGATGAAGATATTGATTTATCTATTGATGAATTTGAAGAAGAAGAAGAAGAAGCTCCATTAAAATTTGAGAAGAGAAAAGCGGGAAAAGCTGAATTAGGAGATACAGAAGAATTTGCTGATACAACTGAATGCCCATTTTGTGGTGAATTCTTTGGAGATTTAGTATCACATATACAAGAATGTGAATTCGCCCCTGATGATGTCAGTATTGAAGATGTTTTGCCCTCAAAACGAAAGAAAAAGAGAAGTGAGCCTAGAAAAGGATCAAAAGCCGCAACCAAAAAGGCTGGAGATAAACAAAAATGCCCCTATTGTGGGAAAGAGTTCGTTAGACTAGGACGCCATTTAAATTCTTGTTCGAAAAGACCTTCTGATATCGAAAAAGAAGAGGAAGAGGAAGAGGAAGAGGAGGAGGAAGAGGAAGATGAAGATGAAGAGGAGGAGGAAGAGGAAGATGAGGAGGAAGAGGAAGATGATGAAGACGATGAGGATTAAAACATATCATAATAATTCGATACCTATAACAATTTAATTAGAAATTTTTGGAATTTATTTAGTTTATTTTAATATTTCATGAAATTATGCATAGTAAAGATGAAATTTATTACTGCCATCCGATATACAGACCCCCCAGTGAAGCATATTCTCTACTAATTCAATTAACTGAGGGTTGCACATTTAAATGTGATTTTTGTATATCAAATCTTCGCAAACAATTTTTAATTAGAGATGTAAACCTAGTAAAGAAAGATTTAGACATTGCCAGAAAACAATATGGATCAAGAGTGCGCAAAATATTTTTCTTAGATGGTAATGCCATGGTTACACCTACAGAGAAGTTATTAGAAGTAACCAGATATGCATATAAGCTTTTTCCAAATTTAGAAAGGTGTGGAGTTTATGCTCATTCTAAAGATATACTTAAAAAGTCAGATGAACAATTAAAAATGTTATTTGAAGCTGGTCTTAAAATTGCCTATGTTGGTTTTGAGTCTGGTTCTAATATTATACTTGAGATGGTAAGAAAACACGCAAAAAAATCAGATCATATTAAAGCTTCTAAAAAGCTAATGAACGCTGGGATAACTTTATCAGCAACGTTGATAAATGGTCTCGGAGGTGGAAATAATCCTGAAATCTCAAAAGAACATGCAATAGAATCAGCTGATTTAGTTAATAAAATATGTCCTAATGATGATAGAATTTGGTATATTGCATTCCTTACATTAATGGTCCCTTCAGGAACAGAAATTTTTAAAAAAAAATTAAAAGGAGAATTTCAGGAAATGAATTCAATAGAAATTCTTCGAGAGTTAAAGACTTTCATAAATCAAATCAATTTTCATAATAGAAATGCAAATTGTATTTTCAGAAGTAATCATGCATCAAATTATTTGCCAATTAAAGGTATTTTAGATCGAGAAAAGGAAAATATTTTAAATACATTAAATTATGGAATAGCTCATTCCGATATATTGCGTCCGGAGTTTTATAGAGGCTTATAGTATCTATCTAATTTTAAAATCGTGATTTCCTAAATATAATTTCTTGCGTTCCAGAAATAAAGTCTTGTATTGGGCTTTTGGGTTGCTCTTTTATAAGATTGATAAAATTTATTAGCTGTTTCTGATTGATATCCATTTTTTCAGAAAGAATAGGTAGTGAAAGTTTATCAAATTCCATTGAAAATTTGTTTAATTTGTCGCATATTAAATTTTGATAAGTTATCAATATTAACATCTTCAGATTTGGAAAATTCTCAGATTTAATTTCCCTTACAAACTCGAAGATTTTATCAGAAGCATCATGGTAATTTAAAGTTTTATAACAACTCAGAATTTCGTACATTTTCTTAATGTATTTAAAATATTTATTAATATTAGCACCAATGTCATATAAATTATACTTTTCTTGATTACTGTCTACATCGCTTTTTAACATAGCTAATAATTTTGAAAAGTTTTCAAGATTGGATTCATTTAGCTTCTCTCTTAAAAGATTATTGAAACGGCGTTCATAAATCATTCGATGGTCAGATAATTCTGATAATACTTGTTTATATAATTCATAAAATTCAAGTAGTTGTTTTTTAATATTGAAAGTAGTTTGATGTTCTTCAAGTAGAACCAATGCTGATCTTACTTTTTCTAAAGCTGAATTATAATCTCCATTCTTTATTTTCTTTAGAATGAATAATTTATAATAACTTAATTCATCAACCAGATCTTTCTTTCTTTTTAAGTTTTCAATATTATTTTGAATGCCCATAAACTCTCTACAAAAATATCGATGATCTATATTCTTATTATTATACCTAAATACAATAGATACAAAATTTAAATTTAATATTATTCATTTAATAAATCATTTTAATTATTATTAAGGTTAGTGTTGGTTATGATGAAAATAACTCTAATTGTAAGTTCACCTAGGAAGGATAAAAGCTATAATTTTTTGGTTGAAAAGGCAATTGAAGGAATAAATCAAAAAGTGAAGAATTTAAAATAAAAAAAATACATATAACTGACTATAAATTAATTCCGTGTAATGGATGTGATGTATACTTAAGACAACCAAATGATTGCCCTTTAGAGGAGAAGATGACACTCAGAATTTAAAAAATATGATATTAGGTTCATCTGCGATAATAACTGCTGCTCCAAATTATTTTGGCTCAGTAAGCTCTCAAATTAAAGTATTAATTGATAGGTCTAGATTCTGGAAAATGAAAAATTATTTCCTAAAGGATGTAATTTTGGCTCCAATAGCCTCGACTGGTTTGAGAAATGGTGGAGAGGAGGTAATATCTGATTTAATTAATTTTGCTCTAATATAGGGAATGATTGTTGGTGGTAATACTTTAGGGAGCCCTGTGATTGAAAGTAATATACCAATTACTAGTTTACAAAAATACAGATTGAAAGAATTTTTAGGAAAAGACGAAACCGATGAATTAGGAGGATTAATAGCGAAAGATCTAGGGAAAGAAGTTGCTGAATTGCTTCTTAAAATCAAAAATTAATTAAAAAAGAAGAAGAACTAATTTTCCTAATTACGAGCTCCACATAATGGACAGACATCCGCATCTCCTATTGGATTGCCACAATCTTTACACCGCCTAACCTCATCGAGGATATTTTTTGCTCCAGATAATTCTATTTTGTCTTCTAAATCATCAAATTTTTCTATTCCTTTAGAGAAAATTGTCCCTGGGCGATCTCCTGGCCAAATTATGTTTACGATCATCCCTGCTACTATCAAAATTACACAAATCACAATAAATAGCGTCATATCATCCCCTAAATTCTGCTGTAAAAATCCAATAGTAACAGTGATCCAATCCACCATCCATACACCTATAGGGGCGACGATGGGCATTAAAAAGGTTAATATAGCTCCAATAATATCAGCAAGAACTTGATAAAATTCTAATCCTTGTAAAATCATTTTTTCACCTCTTTTATGCTTTCATTCGATCTTCTCGAATTTTTTCCCGATTAATTGTAAAATCGATTATATCATACACTTTTAGGATGATTGTGAGAAAATATATACCCATATAAATTAGAACCATTTGTTGAATATTTAATGATATAAATCCCATCACGGGATCTGTGATTATAAATCCTATATTAGTTGCTCCAGAGAATTTATAACTCCATAAGTATAGACAATTAACAAGGACTTGAATCAAAGCAAATACTGCTTTTCGGATAGATTGTTTTGGCGAAGAATGAGTGAAGAATGCACACCCAGTAATTATTAATCCAAAAGCAGTTACCCAAAAGATAATACTTTGGTATTGTTGCAGTTCAAAGTCTATTGGAACCCCCTCAACTACTAGATTCCAAAGCCATGTAAATGTGATTAATGGAATGACAATTGTAAAAACGGCATAAATACCAGAAAATATAAAACCTCTTACCATATTTTTTACAGCACCCATTTAATACACCTCCTATGGTAATGAAAAAGATCCTGCAGGTATATGAATAAAACCAATAGTAAGTGAATGTAATCCTATTGAATAATCTAAGCTGATAGTAAAATTAGCATAGAATAATATATCTGCTGGAGTATCTCTGTACCAATCAATATCTGTTGTAAAATTGAATAAGGGTGGAAAATAGAAATCACCAGAAGGTCCAGTAAAATTAAAATTTCCTGTTGTACCTTTGGGAATTGTCCCAAAATTTTCGGTTTTGTTAAAAATTGGTATTTCTCTAGTCGTGTTTACTCCTACTATAGGATAGTCTATATGAGTATAATTCATTGCTAGATCAATTTTAAGTTCAAGATTTTCTAAATCAAAAAATCCAGAATTAGTTATGTTAAATGGTAATGTGAAATTAATGGTCATTGTAGTATAACTAAAATTAATATCTACTTTGCCAGGATCTACTCCTATATTTCCAGGAGTAAAAAGGATCAAAGCAGCTGATAAGGCACCGAGTATAGATACAATTGTAACTGATAAAGTCAATAAGGAAATAAAAATTTTGAATATAAGCCTAAAAACTCGAGACGGTCTCAACCAAAGTCAACTTAGAATTTTTTTATATCATTAAATTAACTTTAATTAGAATTATTATACATATAAATTTTATATTTATATTTATTAGCAATTTAGGTTCTTTTAAGATAGATCTGTTGAATCTAAAATTACTCATTTTTGACAAGTTTATAAAAAGAGTCAACCTGTTGATTTTTATCTAAAATAATTCTCGTTTCAATTTTGTGAAAAACCAGATTTTTGAAAAGAAAATCCTTTATTAATCAGTATAAGTGAATTTAAATTTATTAATTAAATAATTAGAATATAAAGAAAATATTTATTATTTTTTCAAAAAATATCTAATAAAAAATGATGCAATTATGATAGATTTGAAAGAAATTTACGCACATTCAGTTGGTTATGAAGAAGTTATTAAGAAATTAAGCACATCTATTGATACAGGGTTAACTGGAAATGAAGCTCAAGTTAGAATTGAGAAGTATGGAAAAAATGAATTAATTAAAGAAAAAGGTAAAACTGCTTGGCAAATATTCATAGGGCAATTCAAGGACTTTTTAATATATCTATTAATGTTTGCAATATTAATTTCAATTATAATTGGAATCTATGAATCTAATCGTACTGGAGAACCTTGGCCTTCAGAATATATTGATGCCATTGTAATAGCCGCAATTTTGATAGTGAATGCTGTTTTAGGATTTTACCAAGAATATCAAGCTGAGAAGTCACTTGAGAGTCTTAAGAAATTAGCTCCTCATTTTGCTAAAGTTCGTAGAGATGGAAGAGTTATAGAAATTGGTGTGGAAGATGTTGTTCCTGGAGATATTGTACTCTTTGAAGAGGGAGATAAATTTCCTGCAGATTTAAGACTTAGCAAGGAATTTTCGCTTTATGTTGATGAGGCAATTTTGACTGGAGAATCAAAACCAGTTAAAAAACAATTAAAACCAGTCGAAAAAAAGATGATTCTAGCAGATAGGACCAACCTTGGGTATATGAACACAATTATTACTCGTGGAAATGGAGAAGGGGTAGTTATTGGAACTGGAATGGAGACTGAAATTGGTAAAATAGCTGAAAGTTTGCAAGAAGAAGAAGTAGAGCTTAGCCCATTTCAGAAAGAAGTAAATAGATTTGGTAAACTCTTAGGAGTGGCTATATTAGTAATTTGCGCAGCTGTTTTCTTAGTAGAGTTAATAATTTTATTAGTAACAACGTTTAATCTTGAAGAACTTATTGAAGCATTTGAGATATCAATTTCTTTAGCGGTATCTGCTGTTCCTGAAGGTTTGATCGTAGTTATTACAGTAGTTATGTCAATAGGAATGCGAAAGATGGCAGATCGTAACGCTCTTGTTAGAAAATTGACCGCAGTCGAAACTTTAGGAAGAGTCAATGTAATATGTTCAGATAAAACCGGAACACTAACAAAAAACGAAATGACAGTTGTTAAAGTTTTTCTTGGTGGAATCGAATATAATGTTGAAGGTGTAGGTTATGCTCTTGAGGGAAAAATAATAGGAGAAAAAGGGAGACAAGTTCCATTATCAGAAAATTATATGAAAAGATTTCTTGAGGTTTGTATGTTCTGTAATAATTCAAATGTCTCTCCAAAAAATGATGGTACTAACGATACTGAAGTTGTTGGTGATCCTACTGAGATCTCATTGAAGGTTCTAGCCATGAAAATGGAATTAGATACTGAATCTGAAAAGATTGATGAGATTCCTTTCAGTTCTGATAGAAAAATGATGTCAGTTGTTTCAAAAATTAATGGTCAGATTTTTGCTTTTATTAAAGGTGCTCCAGATATTTTATTAGATAACGCAGGTAAAGCAGTTATGGGTAATCAAGAGAGACCCATTAATGAAGTAAGAGATGAGATCCTTCAGAAAAATGAAGAATTTGCGAGAAATGCACTACGAGTTTTAGGTATAGCCTATAAACCTCTAAAAGAAGGTTACACAGAAGATGAAATAGAAACTGATTACACTTATCTTGGTTTAGCTGGAATAATTGATCCTGCAAGAGATGAAGTAAAAGATGCTATAGAAGAAGCTAGAATGGCAGGAATTAGGACAATTATGATTACAGGAGATCATAAAATTACTGCTATTGCGATTGCACATGAAATTGGATTAACAGAGTCAAGTGAAGCAATAACTGGAGCTGATTTAGAAGAAATGAGTGATGATGAGCTTCGTGAGAGAGTTAAAACTGTGGATGTATTTGCTCGAGTTACATCTGCCCATAAATTAAGGATCCTAAGACGACTAAAGGAGCTGGATCTGGTTGTTTCAATGACAGGAGATGGAGTGAATGATGCTCCAGCTGTGAAAGGCGCGCATGTAGGAGTAGCGATGGGTTTAAAAGGAACTGAAGTAACTCAAGAAGCCTCAGAAATGATTTTGATAGATGATAACTATGCAACAATTGTAAATGCTATAGAAGAAGGACGTGGAATTTTCGAGACGACTAAAGGATTTTTTCGATATATGTTAAGTACAAATTTTGATGAAATCTTTTTAATTCTAGTAGCCTATATCGTAATGAAACTGTTTCCACTTGTGTTTATAGGACTTCCAGTGGCACCAATTCAGATATTATGGCTTAATATTGCTACGGATGGAATTCCTGCTATGGTATTAGGATTTACACCCACAGATCCGGATGTAATGAAGGATAAACCAAGAAAGGGATTTACACTATTACCTGAGATCAAAGGTCCAGTTCTTCTGCTTGGAATCTATACATCGATAACAGATATAACACTCTATCTACTTTTATGGACAGTTTTAATTCCAGCTTGGAGTGAACAAGGATTAATAACTGCAGCAATAATCTTTGGTGTGTCCTATACAGCACAGGAGTATGCAATTGCACTAGCACAAAGCATATTATTTTCAAACCTAGTTATTTGTGAATTGTTATTTGTTTATACATGTACATCTAACATCAAACCATTTTACTTGTTTCCAAATAAACATCTATTTTGGGCAACTGGGCTTTCTTTAGTTTTACAATTACTTATATTATTTACCCCAATGGGAATTGCATTTCATGTGGTACCATTATTGCACCCCTCCTACTGGATAACTCTTTTCGTTGGGGCTTTTAGCGTTTCGGTTGTTGATGAAATTAGGAAATGGCGAATTCGAAGGAAGAGGGGGATGACTCTCCTAAAAAAATCATAGTAAATTTATATTTTATTTATTTACATTATTATTTTTCAATATTTTTACATTTTATATCTCAATTATTTTTATTTGCCTTTTCACTTTAATTCTTATTAATTAATTTTAAATCTTTTTTAAAATTTTATTAAATAATTTGAATTTGTAGTTCTATATTCTTAAACGAGATTGATCTAAAAGAATGAATATTACTGAAGTTATTAAAGATAAAATTGAAGCAAATCAAACAGTTTTAACTGAATTTGAATCAAAGGAACTGTTACAAAAGCTTGGAATTCCTGTGCCTGTTCAGAAGTTGACTGTTTCCAAAAATGATACTATCTCTGCTGCGAAAGAAATTGGATTTCCTGTAGTTTTGAAACTAATAGCTGAAGATGTAGTTCATAAATCTGATACTGGAGCAGTGAAACTTAATTTAAAAACTAGAGAAGATGTTGAGAAAGCATACGATAATCTAATGGAAATACCAAGTCAAATGGAGAAAAAGATTTCAGTGCAAAAAATGGCAGATGAACCAATTACAGAACTTATAATTGGTATGACTACAGACCCTCAATTTGGTCCTGCGTTAATGTTTGGAATAGGTGGAATATTAGTCGAACTATTGGAAGATGTTAGCTTTCGAATTGCTCCAATTACGGAATATGATGCTAAAGAAATGATTCATGAAATCAAAGGATTCCCAATATTAGATGGTTATCGCGGAAAACCTAAAGCTGATATTAATGCAATTGTAGAAACTTTATTAAAAATCTCTGATCTTGTAGTTAAGCATGAAGAAATTAATGAAATGGATTTAAATCCAGTATTTATCTATGAAAAAGGATTAATTTGTGTTGATGCTAGAATAATCCTTAAGAAAGAATAAGATTTTTTCTTTAGATTAATCAAATTTCAATTTAATAAGTTCATTTTGAATTCTATTTTCTTAAAAATATATTTTTTGTATTAATGAGATAGTAGAAATTCTAATAATTCAATTAAATATATATTAAGAGATTTCTATGGATTTCTTAATTATATTTCAAATTTAAAAAAAATATTTAAGGTTGATCATCCAACCTTATAATTAATATTAACGAATTCTAATATTTAATTAAAATAAAATTGATAATTTGATTTCTATGTTTAATTCTACAACAAAAAAAAGAATACAAGCATTAGGCATACTCTTCTTGATAATAGGAACCTTTACGACATACTTTAACTTATATCAAATGAATATTAAAACAAATAGCAATGGATCAAATAAAGAATTAGATGAAAAATCTTATATTTTCGAGATAGAATATGATGATCTTAAGACAGCTGATTATTCTGATAACTATACAAGTGTTGGCGGAAATATTAATGTATCTCTTCATCAATCATTAGTAAATACAACAAGAGCTGGATTTTCTAATTTAGATAATTCAAATTCATTTAAAGAAGCTTGTCCTACAGATACAACTTTTAGCTCCAGCTTTATAAATGTCACAGTTCAGGATATTCAGGCACCAGATAAAACTCTTATCGTTGAAGATGATTATACTGGTGGTGTACCCCTTTTTCAATTTAATAATCATTATTTATCTTTTATTGCTAGAGGAGTTGGTTTTATAGAAAACATTACATTGCGCATATATTTAGTAAATACAGGGGATCCTAGCAATTTAACTATTTCATTATTTAGTTCAACATACGATTCTGTTGATGCAAGGATTGAACCTGATGCAAATCTTGGAATTATTGTTGCCAATGATGAAGTAAATGCGAGTAAGACTAATTGGTATTGGCATAAAGTAGAAAATATTAATGCCCAATATAATGCTTCAAATACATATAATGATGTGTTTTTCTTAAGGATTGATAATGTAGGGGGTTCAGGAATAAATACTGATTATGCTTCAGATACTGGTGGTATTGACGCAGTTGATGAATCTCTTGTGTATCGAACAGATACAGAAACTCCTGAATATTTAGCACTACCAGCAAATACTATAGATTTTCCTCTTATAATTGATTTTTACCCCCTGGACAATACGCCTAAACCATCTGATATCAATCTTCAAATTAATAATACGAAAGTTACAGATGACCCTACTAATGAAAATTTTGGATATTGGATTAACACTAATCCCTATTCAAGTGCATCAGGTAAATTAAATTTTGCTTTATCAGCAGATTGGTGGGATGTATCATGTAATGTATCATATGCACAAATAAATTATACTAAAACAGATTTAACAGCACCCTCTATATTTTATATAGAGAGTAGTGGTAAATCAATCAATTGGAATTCAACACTAGGAACAATTAATAATTTTGGAGTTACTTTCAGTGCTTATAGAATTAATTTCACAGTGCCCGCATCGTGGGAAAATTTTACTGCATTTGATGCCACTTTAGATAAGACATCTGATATTACATTAGGACCAATAAGTAATAACTACAGAGAGTTAGAGATATCAAATGCAAATAATGGAAATAATTGGTATATTACTGCAGACTCTGTTAATTTAATTGAAAATATTCAAACATCGGTCAATTCAATTTTAAGAGATACAGTTAACTTTACTAATATAGTTGATTTTGTTGCAAACTTTTCTGAAACGATTTCAAATGGGGCTATCAATTTAAGTGTTTACAGTCCAAGTTCTTATCTAAATCACTCTTATTACAATGATGCAATTAGTACAAATTCAGATATTCCTTTAGGGAATTGGGATATTTCAGATGTATCATCTCGCAACATCGAATATGGATCTTATATTGTCCAAGTTCATTGGAATAATGGTACAGCAGCAGGATTTTTGGAAAAGGCATTGACAATAGTTGCTGTCACTGAATTAGTCTTAGAATCTCCCCAAGATGGTCAAATCCA
>JBHLNL010000111.1:0-12073 GCA_048941605.1 Promethearchaeota archaeon
ATTTGATTTATATGTACTGTCCAAAGATGAGATTGATCATAAGCAGGATAAATTAACCATCTATTTGAGCTATCCATATATGAAGCTGCTGTTGTTTGTTCATTTCCAAAAAAAATATATTTTCCATTGAGTGCATACGCAAAGGGAATAAATTCAAGAGCATATTCTGTATTTTGTAATCCCCATCCAAATTCAGATTTTGGTAATTTTAGATAATTAAAATCTCTGAATTTTCCAGTTTCGTGAGTAAGAATGTGTAGATCTTTTGCAAATTCTTTTTTAAACTCTTTAGCTAAATTCTTTTTATGCTTTTCTTCATATGTTAAGCTTTGTTCTACGACATATATGATTTCTGGCTCTAAGTTAATCTCTTTTGCCACAGCATAAGTTAAAAGGCTATCCTTCCCAAAACTCATTCCTATTAAAGCTTTATATGCATTCTCCACAGGTTTCTCAGAAGGAACTACAATTGCTGGATTGGCAAATTGAAATTCAGTATTTAAAAATTGATAAACAATAGCATCGGTGTTAAGACCATCAACTTCTGTACAAGAAGGAATATCCCTTAAAAAATTTTGAATAAAATATGGTTCTAATAGGGGTCTTCCTGAATAATAAATAATTTTGTTTGCGTTGTAAATCAAGGGTAAATGCATCGTTGTTGCTAGACTCAAATTATCTTTTAACGCCTCACAAGTTTGATTAGGAGTTAAATCCCATATTTTCTCTTCATAAATAATAGGATACTGAACTCCTTGAAACTCAATCTGAATCCCACTGTTAGTAGTACTAGAATAAATTTCTAAAATATTATTCAATTTTATAGTTCTTTTTCACTAATTTAATTCTTAAATGATCCATATGATTGATATAAATAAAATACTTATGTAAAATCAGAATTGAAAGATGTTATAGTCAGCCCTAAATGGTAATCTTTAAAGAATTTTAATTGATCAATACTTGTTTTTTGTTCTAAATAACTATAATAGAAACAAATAATTAAATACGAAATTCTTACTAATTATCCTTATGAAATTATCAAGTAATGATTTTAAGCATAATAAATTATTAGATAGTAAATTTTCATTAAGGGGTGGGAATAAATCACCCCATCTAAAATGGGAGAAAGTTCCTTCGAATGTTAAAAGTTTTGCCGTTTCATGCAATGATCCAGATGCTCCTGCTGGTGATTGGATCCATTGGCTTGTTGTGAATATCCCGCAAAAAGCAAGTGAACTGCCTCAAGGAGGCCCAATAACAGGTGATCAACTACAGAATGATTTTGGAAAAACGGGTTATGGTGGCCCAGCACCTCCGAGTGGCACACACAGATATATATTTAAAGTTTATGCATTGGATGTCGAAAAATTGAAAGGTGTGAATAAGAAGAATTTCTATGAGGAAATGGAAGACCATACTATAGAATCAGCAGAAATAATTGGGTTATATAAAAGTAAAAAATAGGAATTAATTACAAAATTTTTTTTAATTCTACTTTGCATAATTTTATTTTAAAACAGAAATTGAATATTTAACTAATGTAACAACTTTTCTAATAACACTTTTTATAAAATAAATGAGTAAAGATTATAAACTCATAAATATTCTCTAACCTCATCTAATAACATGAGAGTGAAATTAAATGGAAACCATAAATAAATTTGAAATTATGGCTCAAGAAAACTTAAGAATCGCTAAGCAAGAAAAAGCATTAGCTAAAGAGTCGAAAATGGTAGGAAAAACTGAATTAAAAAGAGCAAAGGCACGAGAATTACTTGTAGTTAAAGAATTAGAACTTACAAAAATAAAACGGGCATGGGCTGAAAAAAAAATTAATCTTGTAATTGATAAACGCAATCTTAAGAAGAAAGGATATATAGAGATACAAGAAAATGACCTAAAAAGTGAAGAAAAAACAGCATTATTTAATCAAAAAATAGCGATAATTCAAGAAGAAATTGCCCAATTACATAGTGATATTGCGTTTTTGGAAAGGAAAATAGCAAAAAAATTAATAAGTCTTGTCGATGACAAATTGCACGCGGTAAAAGAGAGAGAAAAGCTAGCAAAGATACAAGAAACTTATGTCAAAGATTTAAAAGCGAAAGTTCCTGAATCCAATCTTACACAAGATATAACAATGATAAAAAATCAAGAAAAGGCCTTAAATAAAGCTAGAAATACGATTGTAGACGAAGAAACTGAGATTAATAATAAACAAAATGAATTAGCTAATCTAAAGAAAGAACTTTCCTTGAAACTGTCTGAAAGAGAAAAAATTAGACCTGGTCAAAATGATATTGATTCTTAATGAATAAACAGGAATAATAAAATATTTTTTCTAAAGAGTTAAAATAAAAAAATTATAGGAATTGGTGTATAAGATCATGAGTCTTGAAAAAGGGAAAGATATTTCATGGGGATTTAAAATAGTATTAATTATTGCTGTTTTGGTTGTTGTAATTATAATTGGGTTATTGTTAAATTTCTCAATTTCTTATTTCATTGGATTAGCAATTGGGATAGTAGCAGCCATAATAATACTGTTAATAATTTTCAAAATGCCAAAAATTTATGTCAGAGTAAGTAAATACTAATTTTTTCAAAATAAACTATATTTCTTTTTTTTATTTCCTCTTAATTTTAACAATGAAATTTTACTAATTTATAATTAGAATTAAATGATTGTATGTAGTAAAAAATGCATTAATTCTAAGATACTTATACAAAATATTTCTTAGTTCATCATAATTGTCTATAGATTGACATTTTTACATTATTAAAAAGTAATTAAATAATTGAGTATTTCAATTAATATCATAAATACAATTTAAAGAACAATGTCTAGAAAGAGATTGAAGCAGGGCTTAGTTCAAGTTTATTTTGGGCGTGGGAAAGGCAAAACCACAGCAGCAATAGGACAAGCAATCCGGGCAATTGGTCATGGTTTCAAGGTTTATATGATTCAATTTATGAAAGGTAACTATAAATACGGAGAAATTGAAGCTATTAAAAAAATACCTAATTTTGAATTAAAGCAATTTGGTAGTACTGAGCTTATAGCTGAACCAAATGAATTTGACCTAGAGGAAGGCAAGAAGGCATTAAAACATGCAAAGGAAATTATTTTGAGCGATGAGTATGATATTGTAATTCTTGATGAAGTTGGAGTTGCTATTTCAATGAATGTTATACCTGTTGAACCTGTATTAGAACTCATACAACAAAAACCTAAAACTGTTGAACTGATTCTAACAGGGGGGCCACAGATGCATCCAAAGATAAAAGAGGTAGCAGATCTAGTAACTGAGATGAGAATGATTAAACATTATTATTCCTCAGAAGGAATTACTGCTCGTTATGGCATAGAATATTAAAATATTCAATTTTCTACTTTAATTATCAAATATGTAAATTTGGCTAAAAAGTAAGCCACTTTAAGAATTAGAAACCCAATTAATAAAACTAATATGATTAGCATTATTTTTCATAAATACTCTAATAGCCTATAATTGTAATAAAATCATCAATACTAAAAAGAAGCTTTAATATGAAAGAACAAAGCAATGAGATATCAAATCAAATAATTGGAGCTTGTGGGTTAATTTGTAGCAATTGTAAGATTTATAACGCTCCAAATAATCTCAAAATTGCTGAAGAATTAGTAGAACATTTTCAAGGGAAATGGGAGGATGTTAGGCCACAAGACTTTCATTGTGGAGGGTGTTGGAGTGATATAAATGAGCTTTGGAGTCCAGATTGTTGGATCCGTAAATGTTGTGTAAATGATAAAAATTATAGATATTGTTGCGAATGCTCTGAATTTCCATGCCTAAAACTCGATGAATGGGCAAAAAAAGATAAAGGATATGAAGAAGCCTTAGAAAGACTTAAAGAAATGAAAAAAAATCATGGATTATAATAAGATGTAACTTGAAAAAAGGGTAAAGGTATGGAAAATTCGTTAAGTTCCAACAAAGTCAAACGTAAAAATTTAGGAGCTTTATTTTTTACCAAATTAATTCATGGATTTGGTACAGGTATGTTTGCGGTAATCTATCAACCTTATTTAAATACACTTACAAATTCAATAGTATTAACAGGCTTGTTTATTACAATTGGAACTATATTTCAATTTATACCTATGCCTTTAATAGGGAAATTATCCGATAAATTTAACCGTAAATATTTGCTTATTTCAAGTATTCCAATTTATATCGTAGGACTTCTGCTTTTAATATCAGCGAATCCAAGTAATTTATATTTTGCACTTTTCGGAATAATTTTTTATTTTTTAGGCTTTATAATAAACAATCTTAACGCTCAATTTTTAATCGCTGAAAATAGTAATAAATCTAAAGGTAAAGTATTTGGATTTATGTTTTTTTCCTATTTCGGTGGAACTATAGCGGGAAATATCTTCATAATTCTTGGAAAAGGATTTGATTCTAGATTTTACATGACATTTTTTATTTTCCTATTAATTATTGAAGAATTATTCTTCATATTTTTTATTTCTGTCGAAAAACAATCCAATTCAAACCAAAAAATTCAGAAAAATAATATTAATACGGAAAAAGAGAATATGTGGGTAAAGATTTTTAAAATTAAAACATTAAGAATGATATTAATCTTTTTTACATTAGATATATTTGTCTATGGTATTTCACTTTCAATTTACTCTGGAGGATTGAATGCCTATTATCAACTTACTCCTGATAATATTGCTTTTGTATCCTTATGGTTTAATATTGGGAATGTAGTTTTTCAAATCCCTGCTGGACACATCACAGACAAAATTGGTAACAAAAAAGCGTTAATCTTGAGTCAATTCTTCGGGTTTGGCTTTTTTTTAATAAATATAATATCAATTATCCTCTGGATGAATTTTATTAGACATACATTAGTGATAATATTAAGTGTTGGTTATTTTTTATTCTCTTTATCTGTTTGTACATTTATTCCCGCTGAGCAAATCATCCTAACTAACTTAGGAGAAAATCAGAAAGCAGAGTCTTATGGCATAGTTTCATTTTTTAGAGGGATTGGATTGATTCCTACTGGAATATTTGGAGGGTTAATGGTGGAAAATATTCATTATATTGCACCATTTATTTTTAGTGTCGTAGGACTTTTTTTTGAGTTATTATTTCTTGTAAAATATTTTCAAGATTAAATGGTAGCAGTTTGATAAAATGAAAAGAAATATAATTTGCAGATAATTCAATTCCTTAATTTTCAAAATAAAAAAAAATTAAACTAAATTATGGTGAAATTATGGGTAAATTAGCTAGGCAAGTTGCTATTATTGGAGCCGGAATGAGTAAATTTGGACAAAATTTTCCTAAGAAGCGCAATCCTGACATGTGGGTTGATGCTTGGATTGATGCAGTGAATAGAGTAGATAATGGTATCGAACCTAAAGATATTGATGCCTGTTATGTTGGGAATTACTCCTCAGATTTATTTAATCATCAAGGACATTTAGGACCCCAAATGGCAAATCTGGTTGGGTTATCTCCAAAACCAGCAGCGAGATTTGAGGGAGCATGTGCTAGTAGTGGTGTTGCATTTCGCCAAGGTATATTAGCTATTGCTTCAGGTGTACATGACGTTATTGCTATAAGCGGAGTTGAGTGCATGACAGAAGTGTCTACAACTCTAGTAACTGATACATTAGCAACAGCTTCGGATAATTTATTTGAATACCCTGCAGGCGCTACATTCCCGGGGTTATATGCAGCGGTAGCTTCAGCACATTTCCACAAATTTGGTACGACTCATGACGACTTAAAAAGAATAGCTATCAAGAATCATGAAAATGGAAGTCAAAATCCATATGCTCAAATGCAACAAACCATAAAGGAGTTAATGTCCAGCAAAATCAAGAAAATGGAAGCCGAAGGAAGAGGAATTCCAGAATGGAAAGATGAAATGGACTTTCTCAACAGTTCTTCAAATCCTATTATTGCTTCTCCTCTTAGACTATTTGATTGTTCATTAGTAACAGATGGAGCGGCTTGTGTATTCTTAGCTGCAAAAGAAGTTGCTAAGAAATTTACAGATACTCCAATTTGGATAACTGGAACTGGACAAGGAAGTGATGCTCTTTCATTACATGATAGAGGTGAAATTATAGGATTTTTAGCTGCTAGAGAAGCAGCTAGACAAGCTTATAAAATGGCTGGTTTAGGACCAAAGGATATGCAAATTGCTGAAGTACATGATTGCTTTACAATTGCAGAACTAATAGCACTTGAAGATTTAGGTTTTTATGAAAAAGGTAAAGCTGCTGAGGCAATTAAAAATGGAGAAACAGAAAGGGATGGTATAAGACCAATTAATACTTCTGGAGGTTTAAAATCGAAAGGACATCCAGTTGGTGCAACTGGAGCTGCTATGGCTGTTGAAATTTTTAAACAGATGCGTGGTATTGCTGAGAGAAACAGACAAGTAAAGTTCGATGTAGAGAAAGCATTAACTCATAATCTAGGAGGATCTGGAGCCACATGCGTGGTTACAATTTATGAAAAATAGAATGAAGGTGAAAATTAAATATGTCTGAAGAAAAAGAAATAACAATTCAAAACTATTTAGAATATATTAACAATAAGAAATTGATGGGTTCTAAATGCAAAAAATGTGGTACCTTTGATGTTCCTCCTCGAAAATTATGTATAAAGTGCAATTCAACTGATATAGAATGGGTTGAGATGTCAGGAAAAGGTAAAATTGCTGCATTTTCTTGCATTGGGGTGGGAGCAACATTTATGGTTAGTAAAGGTTATTCAATGAAAAAACCTTACTGTTTTTCTGTTATTGAATTAGATGAAGGACCAATGATTTCAGGACAGTTGGTTGGTGTTGATGAGACTAAACCTGATGATATAAAAATAAATACTTCAGTAAAAGCTATATTCTTAGAAACAGAATTGCAAGGAGGAGAAACTAGGGTAGATCTTGGCTTCGAGCCAATTTAAAATTTAATAATTATTTATATTTTTATTTTTTATTTTATTTAAGTAGTAAAAATATTTCTGCTATTATTTTGATTATTTGGTGAAGTTTTATAAAAAAAAGATATCCTATATTAATTTCGTGTATATTCCTCTCATTGATAATATTTTCTATTGTTTATGTATACTTTCCATCTAATAATCTATATATTGAAAATTATGATATAGAATTACAATTTAATAGTGATAATGCTTATTCTTATATAGAAGACCAGTTAAACATAGGTTTTCGAATACCTGGAACACAGGAACGTGTTGACTGTGCTAATTATTTCATAACTAAATTTTTAGAAATTGATAGTAATTTTACTTATGCTCTTCATAATTTTACAATTTATTCCACTGAATGTCAGAATGTATTATTTAAATTAAATGAAAATTACTCTAATATAGTAATTTTAGGAGCACACTACGATTCAAGAGCAAGAGCAACAAAAGATTTAGTTAATACTTCTGCTCATGTTCCAGGAGCTAATGATGGTGCTAGTGGATGTGCAGTTTTAATTGAGATTGCTAATATTCTATATCTAATGAAAGATAATTTATCTTGCCAAATATGGTTTTTATTTTTCGATGCTGAAGATCAAGGTTATGATGAAGGTCCTGGAATATCAGGATGGGGATGGTGTGAAGGATCTCAGAGATTTGTCTCTGATATTCACAACTTTTATGATTCAGAAACCGAAAACTTCGATTGTATGATTCTATTAGATATGGTAGGGGGAGAGAATTTACGTTTTATTAATGAGCAACATTCTACCTCTTCATTGTTGGATGAATTATTTGCGATTGGAAGGGAATTAGGTTATAATACTGAATTTCCAATCAATGCAATAGCTGAAGATATAATAGATGACCATTTGGCTTTTGTTAATTTTGGTATTCCTTCTGCTGATTTGATAATAAAATTTTGGGAGAGAAATCCTGATTGGCCTTACCATCACACTACACAAGATAATATTTCTCATATCCAAAAAATTAGTCTTAAAGCAACCGGAGAGACTATTGAACAATTTATATTAAATAACTACTTCGAAAATGTTAATAATACTTATAAAGGAAATTATCCATGGAGCGAAGATAAAAACTTACTTAATACAGATTTATTAATAACTATCATAATTATTATTGCTGTTGTGGGTATTTCGACTATATTATTTTTATCTACAAGACAAATTTCAGAAAAAGAAGCTGAATTAGGTGAAATATAAAAATTGGAAGATTTTATTAATTGATAAATGAAAAAATTAAATTTTATTTTCTTTTTTAACACCCAAAATTGCTCTATGCATTTCTCCATCATCGTAAATTTCTAGCAAGTTAAAAGAACCAAAGACTTCGAGAATTTCTTCTATTGTAAAAAAATGATGCGGGAGTCCTTTTTCTTGTCCTGCTTGTGGGATATATGTTCCTTTTTCAATTTCTTCTAATTTCCAATCATCTGATTCTAAGACACCTTCTAATTTTGGGAAAGTTATAAAGATTATTCCGCCATTTTTTAAAACTCTTTCAATTTCACCAACAGTTACTAAAATATCTTTGATTTTATTGTGATGCATTGCTTGTATTGATATAACAGCATCAAAGAACAAATCTTGATAAGGAAATTTTTCTTCCATTCTATGTAATTTTAGGCTTCCAACCAAGTTTTCTTCTTCTAACCACTTTTTAGCAATAGAAATAGCTTTAGGAGAGGCATCAAAACCATATACTTCAAAACCCTTCTTCGAGAAAAAAACTAAATGACGCCCTGTTCCAGAACCAACATCTAATATCTTCTGAACTTCTCGCTTTTGAAAAAACTCTGCGATTTTCTCCATATCTTGATGTGGTTCTGTAAAGACTTTCCCTTTCTCTGAAAATATATCTTCCCAGTCGGGCATAATAAAGTAAGGACTTAATTTCTCAAGAATAATTTTTATTTATTTTTACGTTTTTCTAACTCATCCCAGCATTCCCACATATAATGACCATATTTCTGTTTGAATTCTTCAGCAAATTCATTATTTCTAGGCCGAATAAATTCATATCCATCTTGGATGCATTCATAGTTAACAGGAAGCAATCCTAACACTTCACCATCAACCTGGCACACATATGATTCATCTTCAGGGATTTTCATTTCTACTCTTACTTTCTTACTCTGATATTCACTTATATCTGGATGGGGTAAAAGAGTGGCATTATACATTCTCCTAAATTGTCTAGCTAATTTAACTTTATCAATATTTACGATACTTATATCAAAAAGGCCATCTTCAATACTAGCTCTTTGACAAATAAACATACCTCCACCATAAGCTCCAGAAAGCCCTACTGCTGCGAGATTAGCCTCCCCTTCAAAAGTTACATTATCCATTTTAACAATGATTTCCTTGTTTTCCCATTCTTTTAATGTGGTGAGAATTATCATATTATAGTCTTTTTCTTGTTCTTCATTTGATCTTCTTGCAACTTCTGCATCAAATCCTTGACTCCCAATGCCAAGGAAGTATCGTTCGACACCACTATCGGTTTTTGCAAATCCAATATCAGATTTGCTTGAAAAACCTTCAGCAATAATTTCACATGCTCGTCTAACATCTGCTTTATATCCTAAAGCAGCAGGAATATCATTTCCAGATCCCATAGGAATAAATCCACAAAGAGCTCTTGAATTCGATATTATCGTTCCATGAAGTACTTGATTAGCAGTTCCATCACCTCCTGCTGCGATTACTCGGTATCCATCTTTCGCTAATTGTTTTGCTAATTCGATTGCGTGACCATCATATTCTGTTTCTACTGATTTATATGATATATTTAAATCATTTAAACATTTGAAGGCATAATCAATATCTTGCTTAGATTCTCCTTTCTTAGCAAGAGGATTATAAATAATGGCATAATCTTTCATAATTTTCAACTCAAGTTATTTAGATTCTAATAAAAATATAAATATGATATCCTTTTAAATATCAAACTATTTAAAACTATTTTTAGTTAACTTCTAGATAAAGTATTACTCCAAAGGAAAGGGAAAAAACAGAAAAGTGGTAAGCTAAATCTTTCCAAAACTATTTCCATTCAAATCCACATAGCCCACAATATTTTTTCTTACCATAAATACGTGGATAATCCATTAAAATTATGCTTTTATCTGTTATCTCATGAATTGATGTCTCATCTCCACAACTCGGACACTTTCTACGTCCAATGGAATTTTCAATAACTACAACACTATTATTTTTTGAGCTTAAGGGCTCATTATCTTCTATAATACCTAAAACTGACTCTGCACTTTCTGATGGTGGTCCACTTTCAATTGAGGTCTCAGCCTTCTCTAAAAAGTGATCTTCATTGAACATTATGATATAACCTTTGATTATTGAATCAAATTCATCCTTCTTTGGTAATCTATTGAATTTATCTATAAAATTCTCAATAAATGTTTGAACTTCTTCATTTTTAACAATATATCCTTTTAATTGTATTGACCGTCTAATTTCTTGAATAAGATCTTCTTTTGTGGGTTCAAGTTTTTGAATTTTAACAATATTAACTGAATTCTTTAATTTTTTATCGAATGCACTCCATAATTGTCTAACTTGTGAATCTGTTAATTTTCCTTTGATTTGAATATACACTCGTTTTTCTTGTTCTTGTAAAATTGTTATTCTATTATCTTTTTGCTCTTCAGGTTCAACATTATCATCAAAATAATTTATTCTGAGTAAAGATCTTCCCAACCTCTTTGTTTTCGTTGAAAGAGATAAATTATTTTTTAATATATTTTCCATAATGCCTTGAATTTCATCATAACTTTTATCTTGAATGTCAAATGATTGATTTCTCTCGGACATTTTAAAGTTCTTAACCCTATTAACACTGCATTTATTCAATCAAATTGGATAATTGTATTCTAGATATTTTAATTTAAAATGTTACCCTTCTAGGATAGTTCATTAACAATTTTGATGAATTCAATTTATCAATATTCTAAATTTCTTTTATTATTTTAAGAAAATTTATATTCAAATTTTGATTAGATTTGACCATAGAACAACTGATTTATTAGTTATGGAGAAAAATTATCTAAAAATGGGTTCTGATAAGAAACATTTGAAAAGAAAGCAGTCATCTTCAAAGAGAAAGATTATTATAGGAGTTATATTAATTGCTTTAGCATTTTCAGGATCCTTTCTGATATATTTTATATTGCAAATTACTTTAGATACACAGACACCTATGGTGGTAGTTGTTTCTGGTTCAATGGAACCAACCCTGTTAAAAGGCGATTTATTATTTTTACACGGCAAAGATGCTTCTCTTATAAAAAATGGTACTATTGAGGGAAAGGAGGGTGATATAATCGTTTTTAATGCAGTGGGTTTGCCCGGATGGCCAAATGCACCTGCCGATCCAATCGTGCATCGCGTTGTTAATAAAAAATATGATAATGGGTGGTTTTTCCAAACTAAAGGTGATGCGAATCCTTTACCTGATGATGATTGGGTTCCTGAAAATAGAATATTAGGGGTTGTAATAGGAAGGATTCCCATTATCGGATGGGTAAAAATATTACTTACTGATTCTGGATTATTAATTCCACTCTTAGTAATTGTCTCAGCTTTACTTATTGTCAGTATAATCTGGGACATATTTAAAAAAGATAATGAAAATAAAGACAAAAAAAAAGGAGAAAAAGAGTTAATCTACAACCCAAAAGCTAAAACGAAAGAAGCAGTAAGAGAAATTGAATTTGACTTCACTAAAAGTAATTAGTTCAATACATATATTAGTTAAGTAATTTTTATTCTCTTTTTCAAAATTGATAAAAATTTATAAATTACTAGATCAAATAGTCACATACTACATTTTTTCTTTAAAACATAAATATCATAATAGAAATTTAAAATAAGGTGTATAATAAATGGGATGGACTCCACCTAGTAAGTTTTCCGTTATTTTAACATTCTTGTTGATGGCTTTTGGAATATTTATCCTAATGGACATAGAATTGGGACTTTGGACTAGTATATTACCTGCATTTCCTATTGGCACCTATAATGGATGGT
>JBHLNL010000236.1:0-2971 GCA_048941605.1 Promethearchaeota archaeon
CGGCCAATTTTTAAAGATAATAAAGTAGTGGGTATTAGAGGTACAATTACAGATATATCTGATATTATACTAACAAAACAAGAATTAAAAGAATCTGAAGAAAAATATCGTCATTTATATGAAAGTTCTCCTTATGCTATTCTTTTAATTAATATGGAGGGAATAATAATTGATTGTAATTTAGCTTCTGAAAGATTATCTGGTTTCAAGAGAAATGATATAGTAGGAAAGAGTTTTGCAGATACATCTTTTATACCAAAGGAACATATGTATGCACTATTAGAAGATTTTAAGACATTAATTAAAAATAAAGTTTTAGCACCACGAGAAATTCAGCTTTATAATAGTGAAAAAATACCAACCTGGGTTTCGTATCAAGCTTCAATCTTTTCAATTAAAAATGAAAAAATAATTCAAGTAATGATTGAGAATGTTAGTGAAAGAAAATTTGCTGAGGAAAAATTAAAAGAATCTGAAGCTAAATATTATAAATTATTTGAAACTTCCCCTGACGCTGTTATACTTACAGACTTACAAGGAATTATTTTAGAATGCAATTCTGCTTTAGAACAAATAACAGGCTATCGTCCGATAGAATTTATTGGAAAAAACTTCAAAAGCTTAAAAATATATCATGAAAATGGACTACAAATCCTTTTAGAAGGCTATAAAAATTTGCTTTCAGAGAATCTTATAACAACCGTGGAATTCCCTATTAAATCTAAAAATAATACAATAAATTGGGTAGAACTTAAATCTGCTTTGCTTAATATGAAAGGAAAAACGTATATTCTTGCTGTAATTCATAATATTACTGATATAAAACAAGCAGAAAATGCTTTAAAAGAAAGTGAAAAAAAATTCCGTAATATTTTAGAAACATCTTCAGTTGGAATAATGGAACTTGATGTTTTTAATAAAAAACTACTATATATTAATCCAAAATTGTTAAAAATAGTTGGTTTTAATAAAGAAGAGATTACTGAAGAAATTTTACGTAGTAATATTATTCATCCAAAGGATTTAAATAAACTTTTAATAACAAATGAGGAAGCTGAATTAGAATTCCGAATTACAGATAAACAAGGAAAATTGAAATGGTTAGCTGGAAAACGTATTCCTCATTATAATCAAAGTGGAAAAATTGATAGCATTAGAATATGGTTAGATGATATTACAGAAAAGAAAATGTATGAAAATTTAATTTATGAATTGAATATTAACTTTCTCAATTTCACAACTGATATTCGAAATAACATCGATTTGCTTTTAAATACATGCTTAAAATTGCTTGAAGGGGATCTAATTCTATATGTCCACAAAAGATTATCTGATGATCGAGAAAATTATCAAATTATAACTCCAGAAAAAAATTATACCTATAACCGAGAAGAATTCAATAAACTCTTTATTAGTGGTTTATTTCATGAAGAACACGATTTTCCTCAAACATTTTTCGATATAGATAGAATGATATACGCAAAATCTGATCCTTTCATTATAGAACATAAATTCAAAGGTAGTTTTGGGAAAGTCATTAAGTCTCATAAAGGTTCTAATAGCGCTGTGTGTATCTTTTACAAAAATAATCCAATAATCAGCGGGCAAGAAAAATTAGTTTTATTTCTAATTTGTGACGCATTAGAAATTGAACAAAGACGTTGGCAAGTACAAAAAGATTTAGAAAGACAAAATATAACATTAAATAAAATAAATAAACTAAAATCAGAGCTGTTTTCAAGAACATCACATGAATTAAAAACACCTTTAATCTCAGTTAAGGGTTTTACAGAACTGTTACTAACACTTTATAAATCTAAATTAGACCCTGAAATCATCTCAATTTTAAAGGAAATAAAAGATGGAAGTAAACGGCTTGAAAAAATAATCAATTTACTTTTAGATAGCACAAAATTAGAAGCAGGTCAATTATCATTGAATTTCCAAGATGAAGATTTAACTTTTTTAATAAAGTTTTGTGTTAAAGAACTACAAGGTTTAGCAAAATTAAGAAATCAATCTATTTCGATTAACTTGAATAGTAAATTAGAAACAAAATTCGATAAAGAAAGGATTTATGAGGTGATTTCTAACTTATTAGTAAATGCTATTAAATATACACCTCCAGGGGGCAATATAACAATTAAGTCTGCAACAAATAATGATTTTTATGAAATTTCTATTAAAGATAATGGTATTGGATTCACCGAAGAAGAAAAATGCCTAGTCTTTAAACAATTTGGAAAAATTGAACGTTATGGACAAGGATGGGATGTTGCGGCTGATGGTACCGGACTTGGACTATATATTACAAAAAAGCTAGTGGAACTACATGGTGGAAAAATATGGTTTGAATCTGAGGGAAGAAATAAAGGAACAACATTCCATTTTACTATCCCTATAAAAAAATAGAAATTTTGATTTTTTAAGACTTTATAAAACTAGATTTAATATTACAGAAGAACTGGACTCCTAATTTTTTATTAAAACCTTTGACTTTTTATTAATCAAAAGAGTTACCTTTAGATCATTATTCAAAACCAAAATACGTTAGATGGAAAAAATGAATGAATTAGGAGAAAATCGAGATTTTGAGGATATCCCAGAAATTAAAAAATATTTTATGAGAATTTTTACAGTTTTATCAAAAGAGATTCGGGAGAAATTAAAACTCTTAAATGTGTCAAAAGAACAAAAAAAGAAAATTAAGAAAGAATTAGCCTTTTTATCAAAAGATAAACAATTTGAGTATTTAGATGAATTAATCTAACTAAATAATCAAAAATAAATTAGATAAAACAATTAATCTCTTTTTAAAATATCTATTCTATAAAAAAGTAGTAAATTGAATATTTATAAAATTCTTAAATATAAGAAATAACTGTTCTTTAAGAATTAATTATGAATTATCGATAACAAATTTTTTTAATAAAACTTCCTTTTCCTTCTTAAGATTATCAAATAATTTGTT
>JBHLNL010000237.1:0-2963 GCA_048941605.1 Promethearchaeota archaeon
ATTTACCAAAACTTTTAATTTATTAAAGTAGGATGCTATAAAAGAAATATCTTTAAATTCTAGTATTTTATTAATAGATTCAATAATTTTAAGAAGATTAAAAAAGGAATAATTTGGTATAGTGTTTAGAAATTTCTTGAATCCTTCTTCTATATAATCATTATATGTCAAAAAATATTTTTGTAAATCATTCTCATATCCATTTTCTAAAAACTCAAAGAATTCTATGAATAAACTATTCTTAATAGCGGTTTTCAAATAATTTTCAATTATAGGCTCAGCTTCAAATTGATTATAAATTGCTTTATTCATATAATTTAGTGCTTCCACACAATTATTAATTTTAAAACAACTATTAGCTAATAGTAGAAAGTTTTTACTTTTTTTTTTGGAGCCCAAATCTTCAGAGGTTAAAAAATAACTCTTAAAATTCTCTAAAATCTTTTGAGCAAGATTATTCTTAATAATTAATAACAATTTTATCAAATGAACACAAATTTTTTTGTTTTTCTCAGAATGAATTAGAAAAGATGGACAATCATGAAAAATTTCATTTTTACTTTCATCAATTATTAAATGAAATTCACGCTCATCATCTAAAATAAGACTTCTTATTAATATTGGCTCCTCTTCAATACTTATTAAATTAATTTTATTGGAAAGAAATTTGAGTGATTTCTGATATAAAGTTATACCAAACTTATCAATTATAAGACTTGATACTGTTTTATCAACCATTTTTTAGAATCTTGACTTTATAATTTCTGAAATTAATTTGGGAAATTCATTCCAATCTTTTATTGTAAGCAATTGTCCTCCCACAATTTTTACCATTTTTTTCGCATCTTTTAAGTTGAAAGAAGCTTCAGGACATACTAATATGAAATCAACCCCTAAAGAACGCATTTTTCTGAATTCTGATATAGCCTCTTTTAGATCAAAAATCTCAGCATCAGTAAATAAGACATTTAATTTTTCACGTGAACTTGAATACTCTTTAAATTGTTTATTTGCCCACTCAATAGCACTTTGTATTCTTGTACCCCCTCTAGCAGTAACAGATAGGAGTTCGTCTGCCAGTTTTTCTAGATCTATTTTTTCATCCAAGCCTTTTAAAACATGAGTATTTGACTCAAAAAAAGTGATACCAAACTCATCTTTACGCATCCCATAGCATAACATTGTTATACAAATACTCATATATGTAAGTTTGTCTCCAGTCATGCTACCTGATATATCGAGTTCAAAGCAAGCAGATCTTAGTCCTTTGGCAGTTTCAAAAACAAAAAAGTCATCATATCTTATATGATCCAATTTTTTCCCTTTTTCTAGGATATTATTTATAGTTTCTTCGAGATCAATGTTTTCAAAGTCATCTCCTATAGTATATGGTCGTACTATATTAATTGGTATTGGTCCTGTAGTAGAACTGCCTAAATGTGCCCTAGAATAATAGATCCCTAATTCAATTAACATTTTTTTAGCCAGTTCTTTTACTTTTTGTTTAGTGGTTTCCTGTAGATTATTTCGATGAATAAACCATTGTTTGATTAGATTTTCTCCACTACCAGCTGATAAACACGAAATCATTTTATTTTCACCTTCTTGACCTCCAATTTGTTGTGCACTTTTTAGGGCATCACTTAAATTAAAATTTCCTAGTGCACCTAAAGCATCTCTGTTATCTGAAGCTAAAGCACTGGCTGTTAATTCTTTAATCCTCTCATAATTTAATTGATCTTGAATTTGATTCATTAAATTACTTAATCTTTGAAAATCTGCCTTTTTATTTTCAATTAGTTTTTTTAATAACTGATAAGTAGGTTCGATCAGTTCAAAAATTTCCTCTTCAGACATTTGAAGCTTTTTTCCAATTTTCTCGATAAGTTCTGATTCTATATCTAAACCGATTTTTCTCAAAAATTCTATTGCATTTCTTAGTTGATAATGCGTTTGGCAAGATTCTAAAGTTAAAGTAATTAGATTTGGAATTTGCTGTATCATTTTTTGGCTACAATGCATATTTGGAGCGCTATTAGCTAGTTGTTGTAATTGATGAGTTAGAGTTTTAAAAGCTTCAAATTTTTTAGTTTGGTTCAAGGCATCATTGATAGCATTCTTAAGTGCTTTATTGAATAATGAATTCCATGATTTATTTGAAAATGCAGTTTTCGTCAATGTTTCAAGTGAAAGACTCATTTGAGAATTATTATTCTGTTGATCCACTTTTTCTAATAATGAATTTCTTAGATCAGTACCGAAAAATTGATCAAGTGAATTTGCTAAATTAAAATTATGTTCAAATGAAGATTGTTTCATGGTGTTACTTAAAACTTTATCTGGATTAAAATTAGGTGTTTCTCCTAAGTGTTTTGCTGACTGAAATAATTGATCTAAATTTTCAATCTTATTTTGAAGTTCATTTTTTAAATTCTGCAATTGATCTTCAGAAATCGCGTCAGTATCTCTCAAAAACTTCATAGATTGAAGTAGATCTTCTAAACTTCCTGATTTTAATAATTTATTTAAATCTTCTTCAAAATTTTGGTTACTAAGGGCCTTACTTGTAATTTTTTCCCATTCTCTTAAAGATTGTTGTTGAATTAAATCATTTAAACCTAAGTTAGCACCTGCTTTAAGATCTTTTGGATCTAAAGAATTTATTTTTTGGAGCATCCTTTTTTTTGCTTCTTCAAGCAATTTATCATATGAAGTTATTTCTTCTTTATATAACTCAGAATCATCATTAAAGAAATTAAGAGCTGATTTATATGGCTCTTCATGCCTCTTTTGGTTTAATTCCTCGATGAAATTCTCCAATTGCTGAATCATATCTGTATCAAATGATTTTGAAAGTTCAATTTCATCTATTAAATCCTGTAATTGGTCTAATTCTGATTTAATTCCCGAATTTGTTAATTCTTCTTCAAGATTATCACTCTCATTCTCAATAAAAAATGATT
>JBHLNL010000112.1:0-11930 GCA_048941605.1 Promethearchaeota archaeon
AGGGAACTTCAAATGTCTGTTTTTCCACACTAAAGGTGTTTTTCCAACTAGGGAAAAAAGCGCCCCACCTATAACTTCTGCGACATCCGAGTGCTTTAACAGTTGCTTCTGCGAGAGTATAACCAATCTCTTGTGCCTTTAAAAATGTATGTTCCTCTACATCAGGAGTTATCATCCCTCCTAAAGCTCCGTTCATGAAAACTGCTACGCCTCCCAGTTCCTCTTCTACTTTATCACAGAGGTAGCCCACATAATCTGAAGTTATCTCTAGATTATCTGACCAAAGCACTTCTGGATGACCAGCATAATTAATCATAGTGGCAATAGTTTGACCTGTTCTGCCTGTTACCTTCATTAATGACAAATCTGGATATACTCTACCTTCATCCCGAGAATTTTTCATCAATCCTGGAACAACCGCTGAAGCAAATCGTATATAAGCCTTTTGCATACTTTGATAAGCTTGATCTATGCATTCAATAATTTGAGTCCTTACATATTCCATATAAGGCCAATTTACTCCTGGAATAGGATAGGGAGGTGTCCAAAGTCCTAGCGTATCCGGTCCTGAGTGAGTGTGTGTACAAGCTATAATGATATTGTCTGCTTCAATCCCATATTCATATTCTACATATGTTCTCACCAAATCAACTTGATCAATTTGAAAACCAATTAAATCAAGTGCAACAAAAACTATTGGTGTTCCACCATATTCAAGGATCAAGCATCTTGCGTATATATCATCATGAACAGCTATTGCAGGTCTGTCTCCAGGACCTCCAAACCCAGCTAAAAAAACTGGAGAATTATCAGGATTGATTGGAATTCCTTCTTCGTTTGTTTCAGGTGTTATTGGTAGAGCACATGCTCCTGCCATTAATCTCCATTGAGGTGTTTTGCATGCTGTGGCTCCTAAAGGTATGGCTGCAATAAATAAGCCAATAACGAGTACGAACATTGATACTTTAAATTTGGATCCAACCATTGTTTCGTCACCTCAGTGATATTATTTAGTAAGTATCTATTTAAATTTTATTTATCGAACAAAGAGATCATTTTAATTTATAAGTTTTTTATTTCCTTAACTAAAATCTACGGATCTGATTTACTCCTATTTTATTTTCACTAATTTAAGAGTCTAAAAATGAAAGGTGCAAAAAAATAATCGATAAAGAAGTGAAAAGCTTCTCTAAAAGAGTAAAAAATTATATTATTTCGTAAGTTCTCTTCTTTTTAATCGCAAATCTTTACCATGACATCTCCGACATTTCTTCGCTCTTAGTGGGTTTAAAGCTCCGCATCTTCTACAAACGGTTTTTTCCAATAAATGGTATCTAGCAATCCTCCTCTTCACAGGATCATCAATCGGCATTTTCTTCAGATTCTCTTTTTTTCTGGTTTTTTATTATATGGTTTAGAAATTATCAAGATAAGAATAATTTGTAAAACACACGATTTAAAATAAAATTTTTGTTTAGAACATACTGAAATATGATAAAATTAAAATTCTATAAATAATGAATCTATTTATTATCTGCATTATTTATAATTAGTTGAAATATTGTGCCAAGAGAAATTTTTGACGAAGATAAGTTTCTAGAGATCTCTGAATTTGCAATTCATTGTCGAGTAAAACGTTTAAAAGATATAGTAAAATTGAAATTAAGAACCAAGAAAATCCTCTATACATATAAAACAGATCCGACAACAGCAGAAAGATTAATAAGAAATATTAGTTGTGACGTAATAGAATTATAAAATTTACAATATCTAATCTTTTATATTGAACTCTGCTCATTAATTAGGATAATGAATTCTTCCTGAGATTAAAGGAATAATTATCTAAAATTAAAAGCTATTCTATATTTAGCTAGGATTTTTGGAAAAAGAAAATATTAAATTTTGAAATAATTATTAATTTTTTAAATAAACATTGAAAAGTCTAATTAGAAGATGATTCAAGCACTCTATATATTTCACAACAATTCAAAAGATCTTATTTATAACAAAAATTTCCAAAGTGATGAAAAATTGGAAATGTTTGACTCATTTTTTTCTGCTTTGCAGACTTTTGTATCGGAACTTACTGAAAGCAGTACTGAGTCATTAAATACTATTGAGCTAGGAGAATATTTGGTACTAATTACACAAGTTCCTGAAATAATTTCTGATTTAGTCATTATTACAGATAAATCAGATATTAAGGAAGTCCAAAAATTAATTCCTGAAATAATTGAAATCATTTTAAATCATGATCAATTATTTATTGACTGGGATCGTGAACCCGAAAAATTAGAGATGTTTGATTTAAAAATTATAAAGTTAATTCTGTCAGATAAAAAATTAAGGGCAGGATCCTCTCTAACTGCGGACCAGAGTCTAATATTAAAATCGATATGGGAACAAAAGGGCACATTATCAGAACAATTACGAGAAGATTTAATGAATGAACGAGAAAAATTGAATGTTATATATTTAACAGAAGAGAATTTCATTAAAAAATTTGAAATCTCAAAAAAATTAATAGAAATCTCTGAAAAACTACATGATGATGAAAAGTTTATAGAATTTCAAACAGAAGCTAAATCTCTTAAAGATGAGATTAAAGACCGAAAATTGAGATTATCATATTATTTAGATAGAGTTAAAGAGTCTTTAGAATATTCTAAATATGCAGAAACTTATTCATATCTATATTCTTTCTGTATAAAACTAGAAAATTTCATAGAACCAGACTTTATTACAAAATACAAAACTTTAGCAAAGAATTTACTTAATAGAAATAAACTTCCTAAAGATGAATTTAAGCAAGTTCTTAAAGACATATCATTAATTGAGCAAGATATAAATGAGTATTTATCCTTAGGATCATAATTCTATAATCTAAAAATGAAATTATAGAAAAAATGTTAATTCTCTTATTTTAATTAAAGGTTTTTTGCATTCTATGGGATATAATCTTATTTAAAAATAATATTTAAGAATCTTTAGGAAAAAATTAATTAATTATTCTTAATAGATATCAATTACAAAACTCGGTATCAATATAATATATTAGAAAAATTAAATAGATGAAACAATTAATTTGACCTAATTTTAATGAAAGTTCTTCCAGCAGATAAAACATGTATTAATTCTGGTTTTCTATGTACCAATTGTCAGACTAGACTTGATGCTGGAGAAATTACTGAATTTGAAATTGATTTAGCAAAGGAATTGCTTCAATTAGAAGAAGAAAAAGAGCAATTTGCGTTTCTTAGAAATATTTCATTTTACAAAGCTATTGATTATGAAGATGTAGTAATCTTAGTAGTTGGCAAGAAAGATAAATTAAAAATTACTCCTAATTTAATAAATTGGATTAAAGAAACTTATGAAATTGACGAGTTAATCTTAATTGAAAAGACTAATAAACCTCGTCCTGTAGTAGAAGCTTTAATTGCACCTTTTAAATTAGTATCTTTAAATGAAATTTTTTTAGCAACTGGTGATATTCAGTTCAGAGCTGTACTTTGGGAAGAGGATAGAGAAAAATTTTTATTTACAAAAGAAGAACTTGAAGAACTGATTCATGAATTAACAGGAATGATTACTCGAGTAGAATTTCAATAATCAATAAGATTTATTTAACTAAAATCTTAATATTTAATAGATTTATCGTGGAAGAATATAAACAAGTCATTTTAGTGAGAACAGATATAAAAATGGGCACTGGGAAAAAATGTGCTCAATCTTGTCATGCTAGTGTGGCTGCTTCTGATTTAGTTCGAATCCAGAATAAATCTGTTTGGAAAAATTGGAAGAATTCAGGCCAAAAAAAAGTTGTTCTAAAATTGCTTAACATGGATCAATTAAAAGAATTATTAATAAGACTTGAGGCTAATAAAATCCCATATTTCATTGTCAATGATGCAGGATTGACTCAATTATCTCCAGGTACAATTACGGCTATTGGTATTGGACCAGTTTTATCAAAAGAGATTGATAAAATAACTGGAGATTTAAAATTATTATAATATCAAAAACATAGGATAAAAATTGTTTGAAAAAGGACTAGATACTTATTTTTTTGAAAATAATGATGAAAGAGAGGTAGAAAAGTTTGTAGGAATTCAAGCTTATGCTACATCCGAAATTGAAGGAATTGGGGGAGAATACAAAAAAAATTTTAAGGATTTTATTGTTAGAGAAATTGGTAGCAATGGTAAAATTCTTGCTATAAAGGAAGATTATAAAATCCCTCCATTCTCAGAAGAATTAAAGGATAGATATACCACTTTTAATTTAATAAAAATTAATCGAGATACATTTGAAGCTATAAGAAAGATAAGTAAAGTTTTAAAAATTCCTTATAATCTATTTAGTTATTCTGGGTTAAAGGATAAGTATTCTATTTCAGTTCAAAAGGTTTCTATTAAGGGAAATTATATCAAGCAATTGAGTAAATTAAAAATAAACGACATCTTTATCAGATCTATAAATCCAACTAGTAAACCTGTAAAATTAGGAAGTCATTTAGGCAATAATTTTACTATAACCATTAGAAATATACAGACTAAAAATAACTTAAAAGCTCATATTGAGAAATACATTAAATTTTTAAGTGAATTTGGGTTTCCTAACTACTTTGGACTTCAGAGATATGGAAATTATAGACCAAATTCTCATATAGTTGGGCGTTATATCTTAGAAGGTAATTTTCAGAAAACTTTTGAAGAATTTGTATCAACTACATACTCAACTGAGTCAATGGAATCAAAAATAGCTAGGAGAGAATTTAGAAATACTGGAAATCTTGAAAAAGCATATAACACATTTCCAAAAAGTTTGAAATATGAACGCAATATGATAAACTATTTGATTGATAATCCGGAGGACTATGAAGGTAGTATAAAAACACTTCCCTCAGATTTGATAAGATTATTAATAAGTTCTTTTCAATCATACATATTTAACAAAATGCTTTCATTAAGAGTTGAAAAAAACCTTCCCTTATTCAAACCTATAGATGGTGATGCAATAAGTATATTAGATGATTATAATGGGAGAATAACTTTAGTAAAATATATTTATGGGAAATCTTATAACAGATATTTAAAGAAAGCATTAAATCTAAATCGTGCCGCAATAATAATCCCAATTATAGGCACTGATACAAATCTAGATGAATATCCTGTAATGAAAGTACTATATAAAGAAACTTTAAAACAGGAAAACATTAGAAAGGATTTATTTAGTAATAACATGGTGCTTGATCAAGAATATAAAGGTTCTATACGAGCTATGACCACTAAACCAACATCATTAAAAATCTTAGAATTTAATGATGATGAACTAAATCCTGGAAAATATAAAATTATAATGGAATTTTCATTACAGAAGGGAAATTATGCGACAATGTTAATCAGGGAACTGATGAAATAACATTAATATCATATTTCTTTGTCACCTCAATTCCAAAAATGTCAATTGTTTTCACTAATATATGAAAACTACCGGATTTATGATATTGAAATAAGTCTGATTTTAAGGAGATTTTTCTATTTTTTGGTGTTCTGAAAGAAAACCACATATTTTTAAACTCATTTATTTGGTAATCAAAATCAATAGCCCAATAATCAATCCAATCTGAAAATGATTTTATTTTTCCTTTAATTTTATCTGAGATTAAATTAGTAAATGGTATTTTATAATTAATTAATTCTATTCTAATTTTATTGCCATTTTGGTGGATTTTAACATTTAAATTTGGAGAATCTTCAATTAAAAGAGCATTTTCTTCCTTTTTCGTATTATCTAAAAACATCGTTGGAATTGATATTTTTTTATTCTCGTTTTCAATTGCTAATATTATAAATGATCTTGGATTTCTTAGGTATTTTTTCTTCCAATTTAAAATATCGTTACTCTGACTCAAATTAAGAAGCCTTTTCTTCGTCATATGAATTGCATGTTTATTTAAATCACATCCAATCCAATGTCTTCCTAATTTTTCTGCTACAGCTAATGTGGTACCTGAACCACAAAAAAAATCCGCTACAATATCCCTTTCATTTGTAGATGCTAAGATGATCCTTTTTAAAAGACGTTCTGGTTTTTGTGTAGAAAAACCTTGATATTCCGAAGTATTTGCTCTGATATATGGAATATCATTCCAAACATCTCTCGGAAAAATTCCATTTTGTTCTACATAAACTTTTCTTGATAGTTTTTTCCCGTTATGACTACCTCCCCGATAGTAAAAAATTCCATGTTCATCTTTCTTTAAAGCATCTTTTACACGATTTGAGTATTCCATATAAATATACGGATCATCATTAAAAACATAATTATCTGATTTTGAATAGAAAAATATTGTATCATAAGATCTAATAAAAAAACGACGTGTTTTAACTGAGGCAGCTGGATATGCCCAAATTATTTCATTCCTAAAGTTTTCAATACCAAATATTTCATCCATAATGAGTTTTACATAATGAGACATGTGCCAATCTACATGGATATAAATAGATCCTTGACTAGCTAATAATTTTTTCATTAGGATTAAACGTTCATATAAAAAATTTAAATAAGAATCTAATCCTTCCTCCCATTTATCTTTATAAGCAATGTTATCTAAAAAATATCCTTCTTCCCCTATTTGGATTTTTAAATTAAAATCTCCTCCTGTTGCGAATGGAGGGTCAATATAAATAAGGGATAATTTATTCTCAAATCGTCTTAATAAAGTATTCATAACAACTTTGTTTTCTCCCCAGATTAACAAGTTTTCCCTGTTTTTTTCTGTTTTAAAATTATATTTGGGAAAATGGTAAACATCAATAATTTGAAAAGGTTTATTTTCATGTGTTTTTGAAAAAATATCTTTAAGTTCATTTTTACCTTTCCAATTTAAATTCACCATAATTAATAGATAGGAAGGCAAAAATTTTATTCTTAATTTAATTTTTAAAATTATATTTTTTTGAAATTAATTACATGTAGGTTCAAATATATGCTGGATGAACTAGGAAATTGGAGAAAAACGCATTATACTAAGGAAATTACTCTAGATCTAATCGATAAAGAAGTAATTTTAGGTGGATGGGTTCGAAATTTCAGAGATCTCGGAGGGTTAAAATTTTTATCACTCCAAGACAAATTTGGAGAGCGTCAGATAACCTTAAAAAAAGGAGTTGTTTCTGATGAGTTATTTGAAAAAGCAAAAGTTGGATATCAATATTGTATAATGGTAAAGGGGATTGTAAAACAGTTTGATGAGGCACCTGGAGGGATTGAGATAATCCCCTCTGAAATAAAAATATTAAATAGTACTCCAGACAAACTCCCTATAGATATGACAGGAGAAACCATATCAGAGTTAGATCTCAGATTAAATAATAGAGCTTTAGATCTAAGATCTCTAAAAAATCAAGCTATCTTTGAAATTAGAGGAGAATTACTTAGATCTATCAGGAAATTCTTATTCGAAAGAAATTTTACCGAAATAACTACACCTAAAATTATAGGTTCTGCAACAGAGGGTGGCACTGAACTATTTCCTATCATATATTTTGAAAAGGAGGCGTTTCTTACTCAATCCGCCCAGTTGTATAAAGAACAGTTGAGTGGTGTTTATGAGAAAGTTTTTGAAATAAGTGATTGCTTTAGAGCAGAAAAACATCGAACAAAAAGACATATTTGTGAGATTTTCACTTTAGATGTAGAAATGGCATTCTCAACAATTGAAGATATTCTTGAATTATTGGAAAAAATGGTCTATAACGTCATTAAAGATATCAGAGAGAATCAAATCTCTGCATTAAAATATTTGGGCGTAGATCAATTAACAACAATCCCAGAGATCCCTTTTCCTAGGTATAAATATGAGGAAATCATTGAATTGATTAATAAAAAATTCTCTATTACCATTGAATTTGGAGAAGATATTTCAACTGAGGCTTATAGAAAATTAGGTGAAAAACTATCGGGATATTATTATATCACTCATTGGCCAATGTCTATTAAACCGTTTTATATTATGCCTTCTAACAATCCAAAGTATAGTGAATCCTTTGATCTTCAAAAAGGAATGATAGAATTGACATCTGGAGGGACCAGAGTCCACAATAAAGAGCAATTATTAAAAGCTCTTGAAGAAAAAGGGCTTAATCCCCTTGCTTTTAAATCTCATCTTAATACATTTGATTATGGAATGCCGCCTCATGCGGGATTAGGTTTAGGTATTGATCGATGGTTAACAATTTTATGTGGATTGGATGATATTAGGGAAGCAGTAATGTATCCTAGAACACCAGATCGATTAATACCTTAAAAAAAATTATGAAAAATCAAACAAAGAAATGATGGATGCGTTTATTCAAGATTATATCAAAGCTGGAAAAGCTGTAATTGCTGCTAAAAAATTAGCAAGACAATTAATAGAACCAGGTATGCTTTTTTTAGAAATTGCCAATAGATGTGAAGAGGAGATAATTCAAAGTGGATGTGAACTTTCATTTCCTATAAACATGTCTCTAAACGAAATTGCTGCTCATTACAGCCCTTCTATTGACGATTCAACTGAAATACCAGAAAAAGGTTTATTAAAAATAGATATTGGAGCACATTTTAATGGTTATATTGCAGATTCGGCATTCACGATTAATATTGATGAAGATGCTAAGTTACAGAATTATGTAGAAGCCGCTAAGGAGGCACTCCAAGCTGCAATTGATATCATAAATCCAGGTGTTAAATTATATGAACTTGGCGAGGTTATCGCTGAAAAAATTATAAATCGAGGTTTAAGACCTATAACTAACTTGGGTGGACATGAATTAAAGCAATACAATCTACATGCGGGACCATTTATCCCAAATTATAAAGAAAAAATGCATGATGAAGTTCTAAAACCTGGAGATGCTTATGCATGTGAACCCTTTGCTACTTCTGGAATGGGAAAGGTAGAGAATGGAAAAAATTTCTATATTTTTCGATTTTTAAAAAAAGTAAAAAAAAATATGTCATATGAACATATAGCTTATATGAATAAAATCGAGAATAACTTTGGAAACCTTCCATTTTCACCCCGATGGATAGAAAAAAAAAACCTTATCCCTAGGAATGAATTACAAAGAACTCTTGAGGTTTTTGTAGGTAAGAGAGTTATAGACAAATATCATATTTTAGTAGAAAAAACAAAGGAACCTGTAGCTCAGGAAGAACATACAATTGTATTAGATATGGATGGTAATAAAATTGTCACCACTAAAGAATGATGTTAAAGAAAAATTATCTATCGTCATTTTATGCGCTGGTGAGGGAACTAGACTTAAAAGAATTGTTAAAAAGATACCAAAACCATTAATAAAAATAGAGAGATTAAATAATATTTCAATTCTCCATCATACTATCAATAATCTATTAACTTTTAAAGTAAAAAATATTGCTATAGTGATTGGGCATTTAGGAAATATTATCCGTGAGTTTATAACTGTATTAAAAAATAAGATTCCCACTTTATATAATAAACTAATCATAATAGATTCTGGAACTCAGTACAAAATGGGACCATTATATTCACTTTTATCTATAACTAAAAATACAGATTTTTACACTATGAAAAGCCACTTTTTGATATTTCCGGGAGACACTATATTTGATTATAACCTTTTAAAAGAAGTTTTCTCTGTTATTTCTGATAATTTTCTCCTAATTAATAAATACCCATTCGTTTTTTATCAAAATATGGGATTAAAATCATTGAAAGAGATATATACAGAAAAAAGTTCAATTTCTAATGCTGAAATTGAACTAATTGACTCAAAAATTACACTGAAAAGATTTACTAAAAAAAAAGTAGAAGATCTTGAGTCAAGAGAAGTGGTTAATCATGTAATTCCTATTATTGCCTTAAATTATGACACTATCAATTATTTCTTAAATTTAGAACATAAATTTCATTTTAAGACTCTTTGGGAGACTTTAAATCATATTGTTATGAAGGGAAAGAAAATTCTCTGTTTTAAAATTAAGAATGAACATAAATTTTATGATATTGATAATAAATATGATTTAAAGAAACAAAAAAAAGAAAAGGACAATAGGTGCTCAGATTAATTATGTATAATTGATTCAAAGGGACTTAGCATTAAAAAACCAGTGAAGCAATTATCAAATCAAAGCTCCTATTAATTTATTTTGATTTATAGGTAATATGTTTTGATGTCTCATGTATCAATAATTTTTATCTTATATTCAACAAGAGTTCAAATTTTCTATTTATTTCATATACCAAAATCGTATTATGAGTGAATTAATTAAATACCTGCGATAGAGTGCTAGTTTAGATCTATTTCAGATTGCTCTCAACGTTCTAAGCACTGCAGGAATAAATGGATCATCTTGTAAATGAACAACGTAAATTTGAGTTATATAAATGTGAACAAAAAAAAGTCACAGATAAAGGAATGGTTTATTAGATTGTAACTACTTATTCGGTGTAAAAACCGCAATTCTGTATCTAATTCCAATGCAAATTGTCCTTTTCAACTAAATATATGATAATTTGAATATTTAAATCTTGTTATTAAGACAAATAATAATCTCTGAGACATTTTCGACAAAATTTTAATAGAATTAATTTAAAATAATATAAATATCAGAAATTATATTATTTTAAAATATGAGTATACCTATTAAGATCGTTTTATTTGGAATTGGTACAATTGAAGGTACCATTATCCGACATATTGCGCCTCTTACCGCAGATGCGATACTTGAAAAGCTACCTCTTAATTTAAGAGGTAGATTTAGTTTTGGTTCAAAAAAATATTGGATCTTGCCTGGAGTAGAAATTTTTAAAGGACTTAATCCTAAGTCAGTCTCAAATGTCGAAAAGGGAGATATTTTATATAACCCGAAGGCTGATGAGTTAATTATAGCTTTAGAAGATTTAGAGATGTCAAATAAAGTAAATAAAATTGGAAAGATAGAAACTAACCTTAAAATATTAGAAAAAGCGAGAAATGGTTTAAATACTAAAATTTCAAAAAAATAATAAGACTATGGCAGTTCCAAAAAAATTAATTATTGTTTTTACTCTAATTTACTTATTAGTCATAGCATACGTATTTCTATTTTTATTTATACCAGGATTTCAAAATTTTGTTATAAGTGCAAGGCAAAATCTTACAATAATTACAGAAGGTCCAAATTATTTCTGGGCACTTCTTATTTCTCTGGGGATATGCTTTTTAGGCTCAGCATCAATAGGATTTCCTATTCCATTTCCTTTTGTTTTGTTTTCTCTTTCAAACTCCATATATCTCAAATATTATGATAGTGGATTAGAGTTAACGCAAATATTACAAACTGGGCCTTTCTGGTTAGAAATCCTTGGCCTTGCGTTAATAGGGGGACTAGGGAGCGCCTTAGGAGAGTCTACTGGCTATATAGTTGGATATGGAACAAAAAAAATCGCTGAAGAAAGGGATTCAGAAATATTAAAGAATGTAGATGGATTTGGGAAGCTGATTTTAGAAAATCAAAAGCGTACTCCTTTATATATCTTTTTGTTCGCTTTAACACCACTCCCCGATGATATTTTATTTTTACCTTTAGGAATGATAAAATATCCATTTTGGAAATGTATTATACCAGGATGGTTAGGTAAAAATTTTACAACGTTTTTTTATTGTTGTTGGCCAATTTTTATAGCAATTGGATTTGTAACTCAAGGGGTTCAATCTAATGATATTTCGAGCATCATAACTGAAGCATTATTGTTAATAATAACAATAACAGTTATGTTTTTCATAATGGCATTTAACTGGACGAAATATCTTGAAAGAAGACAACAGAAGAAGCTTGAAAAAAATCAGAGTAAAAATTATTACAAGAATTAACTATTATTATTCAAACAATTCTTACAGACAAAAACTGTTTTC
>JBHLNL010000010.1:0-33846 GCA_048941605.1 Promethearchaeota archaeon
AAACACGATTCGCATTTAATCAGATTGCATTTTTGCTTCATGGTGTTACGTTCGGATATGAAAAATCAGCAAAAGAGTTACTTGGAACACCAACTTTGTTTAAATATGTTGTACCTAGGACTTATGAGTTTATTGAGAAGATGATGACAATGTCAGGATTGAATATGAAAAAATTAGAAAGATTGAGTCTCTCTGATGCATTAAATGAATTTATAAAAATGGCAGAAAAAATTGGTATGGCCGAAAAAGTCAAAGTTAAATGGGATTCTGAAAAATCGTTTACAATTGAATCTATAAATTGTTCAACAGCCCAAGTGAGAAGTGTTATGACTAAAGAAGAATTAACCAATGCTGTTTGTCCATGGGCTATTTTTGCTGCTTCAATCGCAAATAAAATAACTGGAAAAGAGCTTAGAATGGAACCTTCCGAATTTAATGAAATTGGAGCAATTACTAAACTAACATTATTGGAATAGGTTCTAAAATAAAATAAAAAAAAATTTTTACTCTTTCTTTAATTTTACATCTGTTCTTTGAACTCCTACTTCTTTATTACTTGGTAGAGCTGATCCACAATGGTCTCTTAACCTTTCACTTTCTTTAAACGCCTTATCAAGTTCGTCTTCTAATTCATCATCAGTCATTTCTTTTTCTGGCATAATAAATAAAGAGAAAATGTAATATTTAAGGATTTTATTTATAAAAAATTGACTTTAGATATCAAAGCTATGTCTAAAAAACAATAGAATTAATAAATATTGTAAAAAAAAATTACTCATTAAAATATTCAGAAACTGCCCTTTCTTTTTCAATAGGTCTTCTTTCAGGAACAACTATGAAATCTTTCTTAATCGTTTCATAAAAGTCTTTACGCATATATAAATTACAATAACAGGCACCATATTCTTTTACATCAAGAGGAGCGTAATCACATGGACAAATCAAATCCCTATCTAATTCTCTTTTTCCTGATGCTAAACGACAAGGACAAGACTGGTAGCCTAAATTTATCTTATTATCCACTAATCCATCAATCAAATCGTTAAAGGTATTACTATCCATATTTAATATCCAGTCATTTTTTTTGCTTACTTGTTCAACATATTCAGTCATCCCTTCCTTTGTTTCCATATTCATTTTAATTACCTCCAGATTTCATTAATTCCTCATATTTACCTGGATTAAAACCGATAACAAATTCATTATCACATATCATAAAAGGATAGGAAATTCTTGATTGATACTTTTCTTGTAAGTATGCTAATATTTTTGATTTATCTTCAAACTCAATTTTATCTACATCAACATATTTGTATTTTACATCACGATCCTTTAACCAAGCTTTACATTTTTTGCACCACATACATGTAGATAAGGTTAGTATGGTTACATCTCTACTTTTATTTGAACCATCGACAATTTTTGCTAATTTTTCAATAATTTCAGACATAATTTTATATTTTCCTCATATATAAAAAAGTTATTCGAATTAAATAGATTTAACATTAAGTTTCCATTCAGGATCTATACACTCAAAAGCTTCCTCAGTGAGTTCTCTAATATCATTATGACAAGAATCTAATAAAATACCTAAATGTTCAAGAGCTCTCTTATCTCCAATTTTCATCAGACTCTCTATAATTACAAATAGTCTTGTTTTATCTTGATCTTCTTCAGGTTTTGCTACTTCCTCTTGTAAAAACTCAATAATAAGCATTGTAGCTTTTGGATCTCTAATCTCACCCAAAGCCTCAATTATTCGATTAATAACAACTACATCATTTTCAGATTTTAAAGCTCTAGCTAAGATATTTGTAGCCCTGGCTTCTTTTAATTTTCCAATGTTTTGAGCCGCGATTGCCCGGTCTTTCCAGTTATCACTATTAAATAGAATTTTGATATTATTATTAAATAATTCATTTCGAGTTTTTTGATCCATCTTAAGATAAAAATAAGAATGCAACATAAGAATCTGATCATAATAATTTATTAAGAATTACTGAAAAATAGGTAAAAGGAAAAGTGAAAATTTGTAATTAAATTATAGGTTATTTATCTAAAAGTTATAGCATTACTAATTTAACATTTCAAAATTTATAAATTAGAAGATAAAGTTTTTTTACAATTTATCTCTATCTTTTAAGTATGGAATCAAAAACACCAATCGTAATAACAAAAGAAGATTGCCACCGTTGCCATGAATTAAAAGAATGGCTAAAGGAGAATGATGTTCATTATATTGAACGAGATATAAATGATGAAAAATTCGTGCATGAACTATTACACGATAATAATTTTCTAAAAACATTCTGTGATGCTGATGGATGTATTGTGAACACACCAGTCGTAATACATAAAGGAAAATACTGGTTTAAAGAACTCTGGGGCATCTCTGGGCTTAGAGAGAAAGAAGCAAAAAAATTATTTGGAGCTAAATGATTTTTTTTTTAAAATTTTATTTTATAAAATAAATTAATACTTTATTTAGCTAAATCATATACACTATACTCTATGGTATGATATATCTCTTTTTGCTTCCTGATATTTCTTAATAGAGTATCCTATGAAAAAAACTAATAGGACAATTGAAATAAATAATGTAACACTTTCCGCTGTAAATGGATACCTATCTGTTTCAAAAAACCAATTAAAAAGCCCATGAGTTGTTATCACATAATTAAATGATTTACCATCACCATCGTCAGTATTAGACCAAGAAATATTATATCTTCCTGGCGTTAAAATTACTGATCTAGCTTCTGTTTTTACACCATCATCTATCCAATAGCCAACAATTCTATAATCAAAGAAGAGTTGTTCTCCTCCATTCAAATGTGTCAATGTAATATTACCAACAAATGGATCAAGGTATCGCTCAGGAAATATTCCACTGACAATAATAAGATATCTGTTGGGGAGCATATAACTTTGAGGTATAGATACGATTTGATCGCCTTCCATACCTGAATATCCATTATATGACCAAATTAACCATGAACGTCCAGTTATAACCATGATTAATTGACCAACTCCGATGACAAATAGTAATATTGATAAAATAATTTTATTTCTATATTGTTTATTTGGATCTTTCAACATTTTTTAAATCAAAAGTCAATTAAATTTGGATAATTATAAAATTTGCTTTATCTTAATTATTATGATTTTTTGTCATAATAATCTTAATTTTTTGACACATCATTATTTGAAATCTACTATTCTTTTTATTATTTTTCTAATTGCTCTTAATCCTTCTTCATCATTTTCGATACCTACTTTTCCCAAATCCCTACTCCATAAACTAGCACCTAGATTAGCTCCAAATGCGCCTCCTGAGACAGATAAAATATGATTTTGTAGAAAAAAATCAAGGATTGTTCTGATAGCAATCTCTTGACCTCCACTTCGGTCGCCCCCAACTGCTAATGCAATACCTATTTTATTCTTAAAAATATTAGGATTTTTCGCAATTAAAGCACGACAACGATCCATTACCGTTTTAAGTTGACCTGATACATTACCTTGGAATATTGGAGAGCCAAGAAGAAGAAATTTTGCTTGTTCCAACTTAATATAAAGATCTTCCATATCGTCTTTATTTACACAACCTTTTTTCTCTCGAATACAATAATCGCAATGAAGACAGAAATTAATCTTTTTATTTCTTACAGTCCAAAACTCTGTATCAAATCCATATTTATCAGCAGCATATTTTAAAGCATATTGGATTGCATATTCCGTTCCCTGTTTTCTAGGGCTTCCACAAATTCCAAGTAATAGATTCTTTTTTTCTACCATAATATTGCATTTTACTTGTTTTTATTAATAATTAATCATTAATGTATAAAAAAAAGGTTTTTAAATCTGAAACATTAATATTTCAAGATGGCTTCAAGTAAACCAAGTCTAGCGAGAATTAAAATTAAATTTCCCGAAGAGATATGGATCTCTGAAATCTTTAAAGACTTTCCTGACGTAAAAATGGAAATTTCACATTTTCTTCCATATGATCTTGAAAAGTCGATTGGTAATAGTGTAATTGAGATAAAACATTACAATATAGATTCTATAATTCAAAAAATTAGTAGTCATCCTTCTGTTTTTGAATTTACAATTATAAAAAAGGAAGAAAATTATGTCAAATTCAATGTTAAAACAAAAGATCCTTATTTATTATACGCTATAATAAAATGCGGTGTTCTTGTAGATTTCCCTGTAAGAGTTGAAGATGGATTTGCTTATTGGAGGTTAATCTCAAGTAGGGAACGTATAGACCAGCTATTAACTCTTTTTGAACAAAAAAATATTAATTTTGATTTACTAAGGATTGGAATATCGCCATATAGTATTGAAGATGATAAAAGTAAATTAACATTTGATGAATCTAATATACTCGATGTAGCAATCTCTTTAGGATTTTTTGAAATTCCCCGAAAAATTTCATTAGAAGAACTAGCTAACAAAATAGGGAAATCTAAGTCAGCATTATCAGTAATGCTTAGAAAAATTATTAAAAAGAAAGTTTTATTCGAAAAATGAAAAAAATTATATCCATTCTTCTTTTAAGATATCTCCTTGTATGCCTACAACCACATATTTTATAGGAACTTTTCGGTTCGCTCGCTTAACTCCTTCTTGAGCTAAAGCTAATAGCCCTCCACAGCATGGTACTTCCATAATAGCAACTGCAAGTGTGTTAATCTTGGCATCATCAATAAGTGATTTAATTTTATCTATATAAACTTCTTTTCCTTGATCAAGTTTGGGACATGCAATAGCAATAGATTTATTTTTTAAGAAATCTCTATGAAAATCTCCATATGAAAATCCTACACAATCAGCTGAAATGAGAACATCTGCTCCTTGATAATATGGAGCTCGTGGATTGATTAGATGCATTTGAACTGGCCATTGTCGTAGAGCTGAATGTATCTTTCCTGCAACTTCTGTTTGTATTTCAGGTTCGTCAAAAACCATTGTTTGAGCAGAAGGACAACCACACTGGTGGGTATGTTCCGCAACAATTAGCTTTATTTGCTCAGGTTCAACAAGTTCATCATGTTTCATAGATTCTAAATGCTTTTCAACAGCTTCCTCATCAAACTCTAACGCTTCTCTTTCGATAATTTCAAGAGCACCCTCAGGACAACCAGAAATACAAGCACCGAGACCATCGCAGAAAACTTCATTTATAACCCTAGCTTTTCCATCGATTACTTTTAAAGCACCTTCCGCACAATCCACAACACAATTTCCGCAACCTGTACAAAGATCTTCATCGATCTTAATAATTTTTCTTTTTACAATTTTATGTTGTTTTGCTTCAGTCATGATTAGATGAAATGGAAGTCATTATATATTTTTGATTTCGAACATGTTCAATAAGAATCTTAGGATAATATTGAATTCCTATGTAATAATTAAAAATCTAAAATAATCTATTGCTTAAAATCATTAAATTCTAGAAAATAAAAAAATAAAGAAAATATTAAATACCTATTTTTTTTCGATTTGATTCAATGTATTCCATTATTGCATCTACAGCTTCTTTTATATCTGTTTCTACATGTAAGATCCCACCAGTTAAATCCTTACAATCTTTAGTTAAAAGCTTCACTAATTCAGCACCACCTGTGACAGTAGGAACTGGATTGACGTAAGTATATAGTCCGAAGGCTAATGCAAATATAGCATCTATAGTGGCTTTTTGTTCCATGTATTCTGGAGCTACGGCTACAACTGGTAAATCTGGAATTGGAATACCACCAAGCGCATCAGAGATAGCACCTACTAAATCAGCAACTCTACCAGTGTCTGTACATGTTCCATAGCTAAGAACTGGAGGGATTCCTAATTTCTCACATACTACTTTTAAACCGGGACCAGCCATTTGTTTTGCTTCTGGTACACATAACCCTCCAACTTGCAAACCACCATTACCACACCCCATTGACAATACTAAAACATCTCTTTTAATTAATTCTTTAGCCATTTCAATTGTATGGACATCTTGTCCATAATCCCTAAGTGTTGTGCAGGATACTAATCCAGCAACTCCTCGTATTGTACCATCTTTAATTAAGTTAAGTAATGGTTCAAGTGTACCTCCGAGAGCTGCAACAATACTTTCACTTGAAAATCCAACTATCGCTTCATTCATGTTTAAACCCGTAATAGGTTCTATGTGTGCTCTGCGCTCCTTAAAATTATTTATTGCCATTTGTATTAGTATGGCTGCTTGTTCTTCAGCTTTTTCAGGCTTATAATCTACTCTTTCAGTTATACCCTCAAAAGCCACAACTTCTGAAACTGGAACCAATTTAAACTTATATTTCTCAGCATATATAGGATCAATTGGCATACAGCAATTCATATCGCAAATAAAAGCATCAATACAACCACTTGCCAAAATTGTTTCCTGCATAATCCAATTTCCTGTAAATCCATAAAATACATCATCCATTTCCCATCTTTGTATCATTTCTTGCCCTGTTTCAATGTTTGCGATTATCCTTAAACCTTTTGCTCCTACAGCTTTCGCTTTTTCTTGCCATTCAGGTTTTCGTGCAAGTTGGACCATTGCAAAACCTAAGAATGGTTCATGGCCGTTTGGAAGTACATTTACATAATCTGGGTCTAATACTCCAAGATTCACTCTCATTTTATGAGGTCTTGGAATATTAAATAAAATATCCTGAGTGAATTCATTGACAATTTGGCTTTGATATGCCATTGCAATCCCTAGTCTCATAGCTTTGAGAGCTAAACTTGCATAATATCCATCTACATTTGTAAGACAAGAGCTTGTTGAGAACATCATTTCTCCATAAAGCCCACCAGGAAAGATTCCTAATTTTTTCCATACTTCTTGTCTTTCGAGTGGTGCTAATTTCTCTACAATTTTACTAGGTTCATCATAAGATCTATTAAAGTCTTCTTTTGCAAAATTATATAATCTAATGGCAATATCTTTTTCTTTACCAGACGTATCTAAACCAAGACGCTCCGCAAAACTTATTAATTTTTCAGGTTCAGATATTTTAAATGGGGTTTTATCCTCTACTGTGGCTTTTAAGGTTTTTAAAGTTGTTTCAGTATGATAATGATAAGTCGATGCCCCCATAACATTCCTTAGCAGCATCATACGCATTGCCATACCATCCGCAGTAATTCCACAAACACCACGTTTGTCTATTGACGAATCAGCTCTGCAAGGACCATTAGAACATAAATCACAACGTGCACCTTTTAAGCAAAATGGGCATCGTTTATCAGGAACGCCTCCGAATCCTTGTGCTTCAAATCGATCCCAAATATTATTCATTCCATCTTTTTTAAGTCTTTCATAAACTTTTTGAACAGATTTATGATAAGATATTCTCTCTTTTTCCATAAATTACCATTTTTGTTCAAATTTTTTAAAGTTGTTGTATTTAAAAAATAAGTGATTTTGATTTAAGTATGTAATTTACAATGTTCATTGGAATTATTCTTCTAGATTACAATATATAATAACAACGTTAATATAAAATGAAAAAACTAATAATTCTATGAAAGTTGTTATAATAGGGAACAATATTTCTGGAACTTTTACTGCTCAAAATATAAGATCTCTTAATAATGAAGTAGACATTGAAGTCTATACGCAAGAAAAATACCCCTATTATACAAGGGTAAAGTTGCCAGAATTGATATCTGAGAAGGTAAAAATTGATGATTTAATTGTCTTTAAAAAAGATTGGTATAAAACTAAGAAAATAAACTTGTATTTAGAGAAAAAGATTAATAAAATCAACCCAGACTTAAAAACAATTCAGATTGAAGGTATCTCCTCTCCAATCTTATATGACAAACTTATCTTAGCACTTGGAAGTACTCCTAATATTCCACCTATTGAAAATGCAGTTAAAATGAAAGAAGAAAAGAAGGGTGCTTTTACTCTCCGGAGTATTGCTGATGCTCTTGAAATTAAAGAATATATTAGAAAAAAACATGTTAATAAAGCAATTGTAATTGGTGGAGGATTATTAGGATTAGAATTAGCTAATCAAATTAAAGATTGTAATTTGGATACAACAGTAGTGGAATTCTTCCCTCGGTTGTTACCAAGACAATTAGATGAAGAATGTGCGCTTATGTTAAAGGAAGAAATTGAAAGTCGAGGGATAAAAGTGGTTTTGAATGCAATTACAGAAGAAATTTTAGGAAATGGAGCAGTATCAGGAATTAGACTAAAAGGAGGTCAAAGATATGAAGCAGATATTATATTGATTCAAGCAGGAATTAACCCTACAATAGACATAGCTAAAGAAGCTAACATCCAAACTAACAAAGGAATAATTGTTAACAAATTTTTAGAAACCAGTGAAAAAGATATATACGCTGTTGGAGATTGTATTGAATATGAAAATCAAATCTGGGGAATTATTCCTGCCTGTATGGAACAATCAAAAATAGTTGCTGCTTCGGTGCTTAATCTTAAAAAAGTAGATTACCATGGAACGACTCCTAAAAATACCCTTAAAATCATTGGATTAGAATTAACTTCGATAGGAACTATAGATCCTAGTAAAGAAGAAGGTGGTGGTTGGGATATATTGAAAAAAGCTGATAAAAAAGACTGTTGCTATCAAAAATTAGTTTTAAAGGGAAATACATTGAAAGGAGCCATTTTATTTGGTGATAACAAAGCAGTATCTTACGTCTATAACAAGATGGAAGAAGATGTTAACAGAGAAGAATTGAAAAAATTATTAGAATTATATTCTTATGAATGTAATAAATGCGGTACAGAATATGATGAGGCTAAAATGGGTGTCCTATTTAAAGATTTACCTCCTGATTGGACGTGTCCAAATTGTAAGTGTTCTAAAAAAGAATTCAAGATAAAAATCAATTCTTAAATATATTTGGAGAGGTGAAAGACGATTTCTATCTATAAGTGTAAAATTTGTAATTATATTTACGATAATAATGAAAAAGAAAAGCCTTTTGAAGAATTAGAGGATTCTGAATTTAGATGTCCCAAATGTAGGTCTTCAAAGAAATTTTTTGTAAGAAAGCAAGCTCCTAAATAATTCTTTTTTTAATTATTTTAGGCTTCTAGTTCTTTGAAATGGATTATCTTTATAAAATATTAAATTAATATTTTTAATATATTTTCAATTCAAATCCATATAATTAAATATAACCAATAAACAGAAAAAGAGGAGATAAACCATGGGAAAATGGGAATGTCAAGCATGCGGATATGTTTATGATGAAGAAGCTGAGGGTACTAAATTTGAAGATTTACCAGATGATTGGACTTGCCCTGTTTGTGGTGTTGGGAAAGATATGTTCGAAAAAATCGAATAATCAATAAAAATCTACTTCTTTTTAATTTTTTTTTATTGTTTAATTTCTTACAAATTTTATAATAAATAGAATATAAGTTTTTAATCTGATTTGAATTACTATTAAAAAATAAACTACAAACCTATTTAATTAAGGTGAAATTGAAATTACGCATTTAGAGTTAATGAAAGATATTTACTATGTAGGGTATATCGATTTTGAAGTCCGGAACTTCCATGGATATTCTACTCATAGAGGTAGTAGTTATAATGCATATATTGTTAAAGGAGAGAAAACTGTACTGATTGATACTGTTAAGCGTCCCTATTTTGAATATCTCTTGAATAATATAAAGGATGTTTGTGAACCCTCTGAAATTGATTATTTTATAACAAATCATGTTGAAATGGATCATTCTGGTTCATTTCCATTAATAATTAAGCACCTTCCTAACGCAGAGTTAATTGCTTCGAAGAGAGGTGTAGATATTCTAAAGGCACATTATCATGATGAAGTAGATGACGAAGTGTTCAAAAGGATTAGAGCTGTAGAGGAAGGAGATACTTTGGATATTGGAAATGGTAAAAAATTTACATTTGTCCCTATTCCAATGATTCATTGGCCTGATTCTATGGTTTCTTTTATGACTGATGAAAATGGTGCGAATGTATTATTTTCTAACGATGCTTTTGGACAACACTATGCAACCACTAAACATTGGGATGACGAAAATGATCTTGCTGAAATCTTTCAAGAAGCAGAAAAATATTATGCAAACATCTTACTTCATCTTTCTGGGTTAATTGAAAAAACAATACCTAAGGTTGGGGCTCTAGCGATTGATATTATATGCCCTTCTCATGGAGTGTGTTGGAGAAAGCATATTCCTGAAATTTTAGAAAAATATACCAAATGGAGTAATGGAATAATTGATAAAAATAGTGTGCTTATCGTATATGATACAATGTGGGAAAGTACTGCAAAAATTGCAAAAGCTTTAACCGATGAGATTAAACACCGAGGAATTCCAGTAAAACGATTTCGACTTACTAACGCTGATTATTCAGATGTGATTACAGAAGCTATGAAGGCAAAAGCAATTTTAATTGGGAGCCCTACTTTAAATAATGGATTATATCCAACTGTTGCAGAATATTTATCTTACCAAAAAGGTTTAAAACCCATGAATAAAATAGGACTTGCTTTTGGCTCATACGGTTGGGGTGGAGGAGCTGTAAAAGAAATCGTCGAATTAATGAAAGCTGCTAAAATTGATGTTATGGAAGATACAATTGAAATTAAATTTGTTCCAAAACCAGAAGATTTAGACTTTAAGAATATTGTGGATAAACTCATAAAAAAAATGGGGTAGAACAATAAAAATGGATTTTATGTTATCTGATGAGCAAAAAGTTTTACAAAAAAAAGCAAGAGAGTTTGCAATTAACGAAGTTTTACCAGTTGCAAGAAAATATGATGAATCTGAAGAGTTTCCTTTACCAGTTATTAAGAAGGCTTGGGAAGCTAAATTATTGAATTTGGGTATCCCTAAACAATATGGTGGACCTGGTTATGGGTTATTAGATTCATGTTTAGTTGTTGAAGAAATCTCATCTGCTTGTCCTGGTATTGCAACTTCTATTTTTGATAATAACCTTGGTGCTGAACCTATAGTTATAGGAGGTAATGAAGAGCAGAAACAGAGAATTCTAACTGAATTAATTAATGAGTTTAAATTGATTGCTTTTGCAACTTCTGAGCCAACAATGGGCTCAGATGTTGCTGGAATGCAATGTCGGGCAGTAAAAGATGGTGAGGAATATATCTTAAATGGAAATAAGTTTTGGATTACCAATGGGGGGTATGCTGATTATGTGACGGTATTTGCTACAATTGATCCTGAAAAAAAACATAAGGGAATTGCAGCTTTTATTGTAGATACTAAGAGTGAAGGAGTGAAGTTAGGAAAACATATTCCTAAATTAGGTCAAAGATCTTCAAATACAGTATCTGTTGGCTTGAAGGATGTAAGAATTCCTAAAGAAAATGTTCTTGCTAAACCTGGACGTGGGTTTGTTTTAGCTATGCAAACATTTGCTCATACTCGACCCGCTATCGGCGCATTTGCAGTTGGATGTGCTCGGTCTGCAATGGAATATTCTATAGATTACGCACAAAAAAGAGAAGCTTTTGGTAGACCAATTGGAAATTACCAAGTTATTCAAGAAAAAATTGCTAATATGTATAAAGATATTGAAGCCGCACGCTTACTAACATATAAAGCAGCTTGGGAGGCAGATCAAGGTATGGACAATAATTTGAGTTCCTCGATTGCTAAAGCTTTCGCTTCTGATGTTGTTATGAATGTAACAACAGAAGCAATACAAATTTTTGGAGGATATGGATATTTGAGAACTTATCCTGTTGAAAAATTATTTAGAGATGCAAAATTGTACCAGATATACGAAGGTACAAGTGAGATTCAAAGAATTGTCATTTCTCGATTTGTTATGAAAAGATATGAACATGCAATGCCATTTCTAGGGAAAAAGAGAGGTTAATTTTATAAGATAAAATTCAATTTATCTAATTTTTATTTTTTAATTGATTCTGTTTCTTCAATTTTTTCCTTTTAAGAAAATCGTAGTATATTTTATAATATTTGCGTTGGCACAAATTATCGCAAAAAATTCTGAAATTAGAATCTAACCACAGACTTTTTAGTTCATTAATTTTTAGATAATTATGAAATTTGCTGAATTTATATATATCTATTGCAGTTTCACAGAATAAACATTTTCTTTCTTTTAATTCTGTTTCAATACTCTTTAATTCATGGATTTTAAGATATCTAAAACATTCACAGCAATGGAATTCTAATATTGAAGTTTGCCATAATTTCAGAATGTATTCGGGAGTAAAATCAATATTATCACTTAAAAAATCGTAAATATTCAGATCTTTACCACAATTCCAACATGTTCTTTTCTTAAAATATTTTTCTGCTTTAATAAGTTCTCTTAATTTTTGAATTTTACCCCATAGACCAGCATTATTTAATTTTTTAAAGAATAAGGACATGTTCAATGTATTATCTTATATCTAAATATAATAGAATATTAGTATTATATACTTTTATAATGATTGCTTATAAGAGTTAGGCATTAAACTAACTTTAGAATTTCTTTTGCAGCTTCTAAAAAATTATCACAAATCAGAGTTGGCTTTATTCCAAGAGATTCTAATTCATCCAAATGTTTATCGCCATGTCCAGTTGTAAGAAAAATTGTTTTACAATCCGCATTTATCCCAAATTGTATATCTGAAGGATGATCACCAATCATCCATGATCCTTTAATGTCAACGTTAAATTCTTTAATGATTTCATCAATAAATTTGGTTTTAGGTTTCCTACATTCACATTCATGCTCCCTTAAATGAGGACAGAAATAAGTCTTTAAAATTTCTATTTTATGTTTTTTCAGAACCTTTATTAAATGATTGTTGAATTTTTGAAAATCTTGTATAGTATAATAACCTCTCCCTATTCCTGATTGATTAGTTACTATAAAAAATAGAAAATAGTTTTGAAGTAGTTTTAATCCTTCAATCACACCATCTAACAATTCAAAATCTTCTATTTTATAAGCGTAATTTTTGTCTTCAATTAAAGTACCATCTCTATCCAAAATAAAGGCTTTATTTTTTAGCAACTTTCAATTCCATAATTTACATTTTGAAATTAAATTTAATAAAAAATGAATGTGATTATAGCAAGGTAACAAATTCCTAATATAATATGAAATAACGCAAATAGTCCTCCTATTTTTAATAATCTCTTATAATTCATACCATCAACGCAATATTTAGTAGAAAGTTCTAAAGTCATCATATCTGCAGCAGAACCTTGAGGTAAAAAGTTCCCTCCTAAATTAATTCCTAATATAAAAGCAATTAAGAGAGGTGTTGCTGAAAATCCGGAAGAAACTAATAGATGTATTACAGGTATAAAAATTACAGTTACAGGGACATTATCAAGAAATCCAGACAGAATAGATGTAAAAATTAGAATAAAGATAGACAATAAGAAAATTTGCTCTGGAGCAATTATATTTATTAATTGCTCAATTAAATTAATAATTCCAGTAACCTCAAAACAATAAACTAAAACAAACAAACATATAAAAAAGAATATTAACTTGAAATCTACCTCCTTAAGGTAATGTGAGATATCTGGTTGTTTTCTTCCCGATTCTTTCAGTCTTGGATTGATAAAAACAAAAAGTAACATTCCAAAAAGTCCTACAAATAAAATATTTGGAATAAGAATTAATAAAACAAAAAATGTCATCAAAGCAACTAAATTCTTATAAAATACTTTAGAATTTATTGAATCCTCCATAATTATTAATTCATGCTCTTCTATATTTTCTTGATTTAGTTCTTCTTCATATTCAACACAATGGGGAACCCAAATCTCTTTTAAATGCTTTTTAAGGAAAAACTTATCCAACAAAAATAATGTTATGCCGACTCCAAAAACAAAATATAGCCCTAGATTAGCAAAAAACCAGCTTGATGTTAAACCAAATTTATCGGCAATTAAGATATTTTGAGCAGAACCAAATGGAGTCAATGTAGCGGCAAGATTAATGCAAATAGTCATACCCATTAATATTGGAGTTGGATTTATTCGCATTTTTTGGCTAGTATTTATTATCATGGGGATAAAAATTACCGCAACAGAAATATCTTCAATAAAAGCAGCACTAATAGTTGAAATTAAACATATTACCCAAAAAAATTGTCGTGTGTTGGTACTAAATTTCTTTGTTATTCGTAATGCAATTTCATTAAATACACGTTTATCTTCTAATATCGCTACAATTGTAAACATTGAAATTAAGAAAAAAATTACAGACCAATCTATCGCTTGAAAGAAATCTTCAAGATATAGAGGGGTTGGTGAAAACAGATAAGTACCTGTAGCAGCAGCTAACATCGCTAAAACGCTATATGCTAAAAAATCTGTCTTCTCTCGAAAAAGAGCAATGATAACAATAACAAAACAGGAGATTACAAATAATTGTAATAAGAAGATCATATTTCGTCTTCAATCTTAATATTTAATTCATTTTGATATTAACAATTGGGTTTTACAACCTTAAAATTTCATTGTTATAAAATAAAAAAAAATAAAAAAAAGATATTTGGTTAATTACAAATTTAACTTCTCCATAGAAAGTGTAAATTACAATATTCCCGGGCCCAGAGACCTTCTGGATTAGCAACAGTAAAGGTTGCTTTAGGCTCCATGCCAGGCTTTAAAAATCTTCTCTCATAACATCCATCTTTACATATTATTTCAATCCACATTATATAGTGCTCGTCAGTCATAGGATGGGGAGTTCCCATTGAGATCCCGACATCCACAGTGATCTTATTACCATCGATCGTTATCTTTGGAACATGTTTTTCTGTTTTCCAATCAGTAGTTTGTTCTTTCATTAACTTCATTGGTTCACCACAGCAGATCGTTTCGGGAGAAGCTGGATGTAAAATTTCAATTACTTTTCCGCATATAGAGCACCTATAAATCTCTTTCTGTTTCATTTTTCTTCACATTGATAACTTTTTTGTTTTTTAAATCATCTAATTTAATTTTTAAAAATTTTGATTTTAAATTAAAAATTCATTATTTTTTATTTAGAAATCTTCGCATTTCTTTCTATAGTATGCGCGAGGATGGTCACAAGATGGACATTTGAAGTCTTTAGGTAATTCATCCATTTCTACTTCATAACCACATTCCATACAAACCCAAACGACTTTCTTTCCACGTCTGAAGAAAGCATCATCACCAACTAGTTTTAGGAGTTTACCATATCTCTCAGAATGATGTTTTTCAGCTTTTATAATTGCCTTTACTCGTTTGGCGATATCGGGGTAGCCCTCCTTTTCTGCTGTCTCAACGATATCTGGGTAAAGTGTTTGCCATTCCATATTTTCACCTGCTATTGCAGACTTTAAGTTTTCAATAGTAGTACCGAGTGTTGTGGGAAATTCAGCATTGGGCAAAACTTTCATTTCATCAAAAACTTCTTCTTTTTTAAACTGTTGTGTCATGGAATAAAACCAACTTCCATGCTCCTTTTCTTGATCTGACGTTTCATCAAAAATCTTTGAAACCAATCCATACCCCTCTTTTTTTGCTACTTTAGAGAAATAATTATATCGATTTCTAGCTTGTGATTCACCAACATATGCTGTATATAACTTTTTAGCAGTTTCTTTCATAGTTTTTAAACCTCCATTTTTAAAATTGGAAATTCGTTATATATGAATATATTTGGATTAATAACATTTCTCCTTTATTTTAACTTTTTTACTTATAATTTAAAGAAGATCTAAAAAAAATTGGTTTAATAATAAGTATCTGTCATTCTATCTTCTTCTAACTCAACTTTGAATCCCTTTCTGTGCCACATCATCATTCCACCTGTTAAATTCCGAATATCTTTAAATCCGGCTTGAGCTAGAATTTGAGCCGCCATCATAGAACGTGAACCAGAATGGCAGATTGTGATTATTTCTTCATCTTTATACTCATTAATAATATCGGGATTATTTAATAACTCTCCTAGTGGTATTAATCTGGTATTTTTGATATGACCTTGATGACTATTATATTCTTGGGGTATTCGAACATCAATCATAAGAGGCGGTTCATCTTCGGTACCTATTCGTTCAAAAAGCTCATCAGCAGTGATCTCTGAAACTGGAGGTGCATCAGGAGGTCTTAATTCTTTTCTGGTTTTCTTTTTAACAGGCGTTATAATTTCAATAGGTTGAGCTTTTTCTAGCGTAGCAACTAACATCCCTTTTTCTTTTCCAAGGTATAATAAATTTATAGCTTCATTTAATTTGGAATAGGCTTCAACACTTGATTTAAATCCAGGATCGGTAGCATATACTTTTAATTTCTTATTTTCCGGTAATGCTTCAAGTCCTTTTATTAGTGAATTCAGAGGTCCTGGGCATGAAAGGCCACAAGCATCAACTATTACATATTCATCACTTTCAGTAGCTTTTTCATGGACAAATTCTTCGATTACATTCTCGGATCCTCCACACTCAGCCATGATTTCTTCTGTAGTAGCATTTGCCATCTCAAAAATTTTAAAACCACCCGTTAATTCGTACACTTCTCTGTAACCACTTTGGAGCAGAATTCTTAATGCTAAATAACTTCTATATCCAACCTCACAGTAAACATAGATTGGTTGATTATTAGGAATTTCATCTAATCGTTTTCTTAATTCCTCAATTGGTATGTTTATTGAACCATTAATGGTCCTAGCAGCAAATTCTTCTTTAGTTCTGACATCTAATAATAAAGCCCCGTTACTTTTAATTTGATTAAAATCATGCCAATGCCAAATTGGCATATCTTCTCTAAGATAATTAGCAGCAACGAATCCAGCCATATTTACAGGATCTTTTGCAGATCCATAAGGAGGAGCATATGTTAGTTCTAATTCTTCCAAATCGAAAACAGTACCATTAAATTTTATTACGGCTGAAATGACATCTATTCTTTTCTCCGTACCTGGACCTCCAACCGCTTGTGCTCCAAGGACTTTACCATTTGGAATTTCAAAGATTAATTTCAATGTTATTGGTATTGCTCCAGGATAATAACCAGCATGATTATTAGGATGTATATAGATTTTATTATAATCTATATTTAGAGTATTCAATTGTTTTTCTGTTAATCCTACAGAAGCGATTGTAAGATCAAAAACTTTAACAACAGATGCTCCTAAAACACCATAATATTCTGAACTCCTTCCACCAATATTATCTGCTGCAATTCTACCCTGTTTATTCGCTGGACCCGCTAATGCAATTGATATTGGCTGTTTAGTTTGAAAATGATCAACCTGAACAATATCACCCACAGCGTATATTGATGGATCAGAAGTTTGCATTCTATTATTAACAACAACGTACCCCCGTTCATTCACATCTAAGTTAATCTCCTTAGCCAGTTTGCTTTCAGGTCTAATTCCAATAGATAAAATAATTAAATCTGATTCTAATATACGACCACTTTTTGTTTTAACAAAAGGTTGATTTGCATCATTTCTACCAAAAGAATCAACAGGATCTTCTAAAACTAGACAAATTCCATTTAATATGAGTTCTTGATGAATAAATTGTGCTATTTCCTTATCAATTGGTGGCATAACCTGATCCAACATTTCAACAATTTTAACTTTCACTCCTTTTTGCGTTAAATTTTCTGCCATTTCTAGTCCAATAAATCCTCCTCCAACAATTACTGCCTTTTTTATATGAAACTTTTCAACATAATTGCGTATATTTATAGCATCTGGAATTGTCCATACAGTAAAATAAGGAACGTCATCAATCCCCTTAAATGGAGGTACTATCGGTTTTGATCCGGTTGCCAAGATTAAATAATCATAATCAAGAGTGTATTCTGTTAGTCTTTTTAAATCTTTCACTTTAACATTTTTTTTGTCTTTATCTATTGAAATTACTTCATTATTTACCCTAACATCAATATTAAATCTCTCGAGAAATCTTTCTGGCGTAACTAATTCTAAAGATTCACGATCCTTTATTATATTCCCAACATAATACGGTAATCCACAATTGGCAAATGACACATATGAGCCACGATCTAACATAATTATTTCGAAGTCTTCTCTTAATCTTCTTAATCTAGCGGCAGCAGAAGCACCTCCCGCAACACCGCCAATTATAATTACTCTTTTCATATAAATAACCCATTTCTTAATATGCTTAAAACCTCTTTAACTATTTTTATAACGCGATTAATTTAAATTTGGTGATTATAAGTTAGAAAAATTAGTATATTATAGAATATTATGAAAAATGGTGTTGAAATGGATGATGATAAATTATTAATACAAATAAACTCATGTATAGATTGTAAGGATTGTATGGAAGTATGTGACACTTACAAAGTAACTTCGGATGAATTAAAGTCACCTAAAGGGAGATTAAAAATAGCTGAAAAAGTCTTTTCCAATAATCAGATTACGGAAGATGAGCTTATTGGGCTTTATACTTGTACTTTATGCGGTTTGTGTGATTTAGCTTGCCAACAAGAAATTCAGATCTCCGAAATAGTTCATTCATCAAAAGTTAGACTTGTGGAAGAAAATAAAGCACCATTAGAAATACATAATAAAATTATAAGAAGCATTATTGAAAATGATAATTCTGTTAGTGGAAATCCAGAAGAAAGATTAAATTGGTTACCTGAAAATTATAAAGCAAAAGAATTGTTTGAACGGAAAGACTCAGATACTCTGCTTTTTTTAGGATGCATGTCTTCATTTCGTGTACCAGAAAGTGCTTTTACTCCCTATAGAATTTTAAAAATAGTGGGTTATGATTTTAAAATTTTAGAACATGAACCCTGTTGTGGAGAGTATGTATATTCCGCTGGAAATCTAAAAGTTGCTAAGAAGATCTTTAAAGAAAACATTGAACTCTTTAAAAAGACTGGAGTAAAAAATTTGATAGTTACATGTGGAGGTTGTTTATACGCTTTTGATAAAGTATACAGAAAATATTTTAAGACATTTAATTTAAATGTAAGGCATATAATTGATGTTATTTACGAGTTGGAAAAAAGTAATAAAATCACATTAGAGCCATTGAATAAATTAATTACATATCATGATTCCTGTCGAGTTGGGAGAAAATATAAAAGTGGACCTTTATACTCTAAGGCTCGAGAACTTTTAAATAAATGTGGTTTAAATGTTAAAGAATTATCTAAAAATCCGGAGGAAAGTCCTTGTTGTGGAGCAGGTTCCGGAATTAGAGGTGTTGATAGTAGTATTTGTATTAAAATAGGCAAAGAATTATTTAAAACTGTTGAAACTAGAGAAATAGTTACCTCTTGTCCTTTATGTGTATTTAATTTTAGGTATGTTAACTATAAAAATCAAATGGATAAAGAAAGTAAATATATAACTGACTATATTTTAGATTCAATGAAAAAATAAAAAAAAAATTAACCTCTATAATCCAAATATATTACTATATCAACAAATAATTCGTAGTTTTCGTCTTCATCGTAATCATGTATAACCACTTTTTCTACCTCATCAAGTTCTCCTTTGATTTCTAAAAGTTCTGATTGTTGTATAATTTTAACATCTGACTTTTTCAAATTTTTAGCGACTTCTTCTCTCCCGGGGACTTCTTTTGAAGATGTTACAACAATTACCCGTCCTGTATATTCTGTTAATTTTAAAGATAGCTCTAAAGAGTTATCACCAGTATCTACAATTAAAATTCTCTTATCTCTTAATTCCTCTAAATTTTTTGGAATTTCTTTATAAGCACCTTTTCCAAGAAATTCTTCAAAGCCGAGAACTACTTGTATTTCTAGTTGACATGAGGTTGCAACTTCGACCTCAGGTTCAGCTCCTGTTCTATAGTTGTCAATTGCAGCCTTTAACGCATCTGCTGCAAGATTTGAACAATGCATTTTAATTGGTGGAAGCCCTTCTAATTCATCGGCTACATCCTGTCTCGTTATTTTATAAGCCTCATCTATTGTTAAACCTTTAGCCATTTCAGTGATCATTGAAGAAGTTGCTACAGCAGAACCACAACCAAAGGTTTTAAATTTTATATCTTCAATAATTTCCTCATCTTTATCATTTTTAGCAACTTTAATATACATGAACATTAGATCTCCACAAACAGGATTTCCAACTTTACCAAAACCATCGGCATTTTCGATTTCTCCCATATTTCTGGGATTCCTAAAATGATCCATTACCTTATCGGTATATTTATGTACACTCATTAATTTTCCTCCTCTTTAAGTTGTTTTAATAAATCTGAAGGTGTGAGTGGCGATAAAATTCTTAACTTTCTTACTATTCCCGGTAATACTTCAATAATTTTTTCAATATCCTTCTCTTCAGTAAATCTCCCTAAAGTTAATAATAAACTCCCATGTGCTTCTTCATGTAATAATCCACATGAAATGAGAGTATGAGATGGTTCTAGGGTTTTTGAAGAGCAAGCAGAGCCAGTTGCCACTTCTACTTTTTCATCCTTTAGTGATAAAAGTAAAGATTCACCTTCAATATAATCAAACCGGAAATTAGCATTATCGGGGGTTCTTTTCTCGGGATGCCCATTTAAATGTGATTTAGGTATTTTTAAAATTTCTCTAATTAGTTTATCTCTTAATTCTTTTAATCTTGCTGATTCTCCATTTAATTCTTCTTTCATTATTTCAGCTGCTTTTCCAAAACCGACTATTCCTGGTACATTTTCAGACCCTGACCTCATTCCCTTTTCCTGACCACCTCCAATAATAATCGGATTAACTCTTACACCTCTCTTAAGGTATAAAACTCCTATACCTTTTGGTCCATAGATATCATTTGAAGATAAGGTCAATAAATCAAAAGGGATTTCTTGGACATCAATAGGTATGGTGCTTTCACTTGCGACTGCATCAGAATGGAACCAAATTTTTTTCTTTTGTGCAAGTTCTGCGATTTCTTTGACGGGTTGAAGTGTACCAATTTCATTACTTGCAGTAGAGATTGACACTAAGATGGTTTCATCAGTTATTAAACGTTCTAACTTGTTGAGATTGATAATACCAAAACGATCAACAGGAACTCGACTTATTCTAAATCCTTCTTTTTCTAAATATTTAGCTATATTCAATATTGAGATATGTTCAATTTCTGAAATAATAATGTGATTCCCTTTCCTTTTATTACGTAAAGCAGCACCAATAATCCCTAAATTGTTTGATTCTGTTGCGCCAGAAGTAAAAATTATATCTTCGGGGTTAGGGGCATTTATAAACTCAGCAACTTTTAGCCGAGATTTTTCTACTATATTAGTAGCGTGATAACCATAATTATGTAATGAAGAAGGATTACCAAATTCTTTATTGAAATAAGGCTTCATTGTCTCAAATACTCGAGGATCTACAGGTTTAGCTGCTTGGTAATCTAAATAAACACTCATCTCTTTTTCCTCTTATTATCATTTCATTTTTTTAAAAATAAAAATTAAATCATCACCATCTTTACTAAATTCTACAACTTTAGTATCGGTTCTTTTAGCCCATCTTTTAAGATCTTCTTCTGCAGCAGGATCATCAGCAAGAACCTTAAAACATTGTCCTACACTTAGAGTTTCACTTAAATTCCTAACTTCGAATAATGGTTCTGGACAATATAAACCACGAGTATCAAGTTCTTTTTCAATTCTTCCTTCCATATTTTTCTCATCATCCAATTTAAAAACCTCCATAAATGGATTCTATTCTAAAATCTTCCTTGAGATATAAACGATTCAAAAAGAGTATAAATCTTCTCATTATAATTTAATATACTTTTATATTATCCAAGAAAATTATATAAAATCAATAAAAAAAGACAATTATATTTTATAAATCTTTAAGCAAAATATAGTGAATACGAGAAATTTAAAAACAAAAATTGAAATCAAAAGAAAAAATCTATTCAATTCCAGCTAATCTTTTAATATGTTTTACTCCATCTACAGCATCATCTGCAAAATCATCCGCTCCTAATCTTTTTGCAAGTTCCATATTTAGAGGTGCTCCCCCAACAATCAGTTTAACTTTATCCCGAAGTCCTACATTTTGTAAAGCTTCATGAACTACTTTTATTTGTTCCACAGTCATGGTTAGTAAAGTACTTAAAGCGACTATTTTTGCTCCAGTTTCTTTTATCGTTTCAATAATTCTATTTTCGTCAACATCCATTCCTAAATCATATATTTCAAAACCAGAACTTAACAGAAGAGAACCTAAAATATTTTTTCCAATGTCATGATTATCTCCTTTCACTGTTCCTATAATTATTTTTACCTTATCTTCTGATTTATCAGAATCAGCTAGTGCTGGTTTTAATATGCTAAAAGCTTCTTTCATTGTTTCTCCAGCTAAAACAAGTTCTGTCAAATAATATTCTTTTTCTTCATACAGACGCCCTACCTCATCCATACCTTTTGTTAAAGAATTCAATATATCAAAAGGATCTTTACCTTCATCTAATGCTTCTTTTATAGCATCAGCAATATCATCTACTTCTAATTCAATTATTAATTCGGTTAATTTTTCAAAGTCCATAAAAATCTCCTTATCTCATGAAAATGTAATATTAGTTTTTATTAAAGAAAATTAAGATTTTCCTTTAAATATTATTTTAATAAATAAATCTAAGATTAAAACTAAAGAAAGGTTCAAATAAAAAAAAGAGAAAGAGGGAGATGAGAAAAAATAAAATCTTAAAAGTCTAAGATTTTACAAGATTAGTTACCATTTTAATTAGGAAATTAGGGGATATTATTTTTTATTTCTCAATCTTCCCTCTAGGATATTAATATGATAATTTAATATTTAAACTTAATTTAACAATCAACAAAAAAAGCTTTAAATTCATATTAAAATTTATAGCAAATAATTTTCAAATTATTAGCAAAAATTATCATATTTGGCACTAAAATTATAAAGAAAAAACTATTATAAACATCGTGTCGGAAAAAGATAATTCTTTAGAGGAGACTAAACAAGAAAGTCCAGTAAAAGAGAATATTACTATTTCTAATTATGATCTGGTAAGGGATATCAGTAAAAATTATGCTGTGTTTGGTGAAAAACTAGTAAAGGATTATGAAATTGGAGATTTTATTGTACGAGCCGTAGATAATGTATCCTTATCAATAAAAAATGGAGAATTTTTAGTTATTATTGGACCTAGCGGTGCGGGTAAAACTTCATTATTAAATTTAATTGGGGGTCTGGATACACCTAATAATGGAGTAATCTATTGTTATGGAGTTAAAATCTCAGATATGAAAGAAGAATCATTAACAACTTGGAGATTATTGAATACAGGATTTGTATTCCAAAATTATAATCTCATCAGTACATTAACTGCTGAGGAGAACATTATGTTTCCAATGAATCTTTCAGGCGTAGCCTTTAATGAACAGAGAAAACGTGCAGAAGCATTATTAAGAAAAATGAATCTTGGTGATCGGAGAGAACATTTACCGTTTCAACTTTCTGCAGGTGAACAACAAAGAGTTGCAATAGCAAGGGCATTATCAAATGATCCACCAATGATTATAGCTGATGAACCTACTGCAAATCTAGATAAAAAAACAAGCCAATTTATTAGAGATCTTTTTAAAAACTTAAAAGATAACATTAGAACAATCATTATTGCTACTCATGATGATTATTTAATAAGTTTAGCTGATAAAATTATTACTTTTGATGATGGGAAAATAAAAAAAGAAGAAATAGTAACAAATAGCAAAATATAAAAACCAAACTATTATGTCATCACTCGATTTTGCTCTAAAAGACTTATATAGAAAAAGGAATTCAAATTTTCCATTCTTATTAATTATTATTTTAACCATTGCCTTTACAGAGTTTTTAATTTATTTTACATCCTCATTAGGGTTAAATGCGTTCATCCAAACTTCATTTACAAATAGTTATTATTTCTCTGGAGGAATTAATTTAGTTTACCAACAGTTTAATAATATAATTCAATTTTTGTTAATTTCATTATCAGTTGCTATTGTAATCATTGTTACAACTACATTAATTCTTAGTAAGAAAAGGGATATTGCTATTATGAAATCCTTAGGTACACTCCCTAGGAAATTATATAATTTTTATTTATTGGAAGTTTATATTCTATTTTTAATCGGATTTTTAGGGGGAATAGGTATTGGTTTCATAATATTCATAATATTTGCTTCAGTTTTGAGTATCTTTAATTTTCCTATAACATTTCAAATTGATTTAGTTTATACACCTATTTTATTCTTTTCTTGTATAGCTGGGATTTTTATTATTACAGGATTTGTTTTAAGAAAAATTGGAAAGCAAAAAATAATCCACAGCTTTTCAAAAGATATACCTTATAGTTACGACGCTACTAAACCCATAAAATTCATACCAAAATGGTTAAGTTTAATTGGATTTAATATTAAAATTGCTGTTGTTAACACATTAAGGAAAAAAGGCGAATTCCGGAGATATTTAATACTTTTCTCATTAATTGGCATATTAATTTTTACATTGGGACTGGGAACAATTGTTATAAATGCATCCTCACGAGAGTGGATTTTTAAGGCTCAAGATGAAAATATAGTAATTATAGGTCATGAGGATGTTATTAATAATTATTCATTAATGTACAAAATGTTCTCTGATCCCTCTCTTATCATAAGTGAAAATGATATTAATTTTACTGACTCCTCTTATCTTTTTAATTTAAGTGATATAAGCGAATTATATAATAGTAGTGGAATAGAAAAAATAGATGAGCGGTTAATAAACTTCTATGATGTTAAAGAACTTCCTGGATATCATATAACCGAAGATGGACGATACATATCAATTGGTCAAAATAGAGAAGCTATTATTCCTGTAATTGGAGTTAATTCAAAAAATGTTATTCAAAATTTTGAGATTGAAGGTATATTTTTCAATGAAGAAGAAGGTGAAACAAATATTTCTATTGGAGATGGATTAGCTTACAACTTTTTTGATTATGCTTTGGACCAGGAACTATTATTAACTAACTTTGACAGGCGGTTCTATATATCTGGCGTTATGATTGATAGTTTTTTTAGTGGTTATGCTGCTTACATGAGCCTAAATGAATCAAGAAAAATTTTGAATTTTTCTAATGAGACAGTTAATATAATTATGTTAAAAATAAAATCAGGTGCATATAACGGAATTGTTGAAGAGTTAAGTAATATAACCAATGATATTGGAGAAGGTTTTACATTTTTAAAATTAGATCAAATTTTCAATCAGAATTTAGATTTCTTAAATATGTTATCGATTTACCCCTCGTTTATGGTTATATTAATATCATTAATAGCTATTTTATCTTTATACAATTACCAAAAATCAGGGATTGTGGAAAAAGCAAAAGATTTTCTTATTATGCGTGCTATTGGGTCAAAAACACTTTCTTTGAAAAAAATTTTATTTGTTGAATCACTTTTTGTTTTAATCCCATCATTAGTCTTTAGTTTAGCATTGGGGATGATTATTAATTCAATTTTTTTACTTAGTCATATTTATCTTCCCTCTCTATATGTTCCGTTTACATTGTTCCTCTTTTTATTTATCATATTTTTAATCTTTAATTTCTTTAGTCTTTTCCCAATAATTAAAAAATTTAATAACTTTACAATTAAAGATTTCAATATGTACTAATGAATTTCATTTAAGTCATTAAAAGAAATAAGATTGATAAGAAATTAATAAGTTAAATTTTAATTTTTAAAATTTTATTATTCTAATATATAGGTGATTGTTCTTAATGTCAGAAGATGCATTAAAAGCCCGAATCAATGAATTAAAAGCAGAACTTGAGAAAAAAAATGAAGAAAATCATAATCTTCTTGATAGAATCGATGAACTCGAAGAAACTATTATGAGATTAGAAGATCTTATTCCAGAAGATGACTCTAAAAAAAAAAGCAAGAAGAAACGATCAGAAGATTCAAGACTGGCTATTGAACTTGATGAAAAAGATAAACAAATTCGAGAATTAAAAAACAACATGGGTTTTTTAAGAAAGGAGAAATTACAACTTCAGCAAGAGCTCGATAGGATGAAATCTAGACAGAGTGACTCATCAGTTATTAGAGTTGAAGATTTAAGAAGTCAACCCCCACTTAATATGCTAGTAAAAGAACTACAAGATACAGTAAATCAACAACGCTCCACTATTAATCGATTAAGATCTAGTCTAGTTGGTGGAGATGATATTAGTCAAAAATTGAATCAAAAAGAAGAAGAGATTGAAATTTTAAAATCACAAATCCTTGAGTTAAATCAAAAAATAAAGGATTTAAATATAAAATCTGATAAGAAAAGTGATGATTTGCTAAGTAAAAATTTAATTGAAGATCTTCAAAATCAACTAACAAAGACAAAAAGACAAGTAGCTGAATTAAAACAGAAACTTGAAAAATCGGATAAAAAAGGGAAAAAAGAAGAAAAAGCCGCAACAAAAATTGAAGGTTATAAAAAAGAAATTCATGAATTAAAAGATTTACTAAAAAGTAAGGATCATGAAGCTAAAGATTTAAAAAATCAAATTACATCCTTACAAAAAGCTGAAATTGCTGCTAATTTTGAGCAGGATGAAAATATGTCAAGTGAAATGATTAAAGCATTAAAAGAAGATCTCCAGAATAAGTTAAATAAAGCTAAAGTAAAAATTAAATCACTTCAAGATCAAGTTAAGAATTACCAAATTGCTAAAACACCTGAATCTGTAGGTCCTCAAAGTGAGCTAGAAGGAAAATTAAAAATGCAAAGAGAGATGGCAATTTTTCTTCAAAAACAACTTAAAACCAAAGAAGATGAAATTGAGACTATTAAAAATGAAGCAGTTCAAATAAAAAGAAAATATAGACAATTAGAAAATCAATTAAAACTCAAAGATGAAAAACTTGATGATTTACAACGCCAATTAGATAATCTATTTATTCAATCACAAATTCAACCGGGAAAAGAAGATCCTAATTTAAGATTGAGAGTGAAAGAACTAAAAAATAAGGTTGAAAATTTACAAAAACTTAGTAATGAGCAAAAATTAGAGATTTCTCAGTTAAGAAAAAAGTTTTAAATTAATTAAAATGGAACTTATTATTTTGGGTAGTGCTGCAGCAACACCCATTAAAGATCGTAACCTTTCTAGTACAGCCTTAAAATATAAAAATCAAATTTTAATTTTTGATTGTGGAGAAGATTTCCAGCGCAAATTTGCCGAAGCAGGGTTAAAATTTAATAAACCTATGAAAATATTTATTACACATTTTCATGGAGACCATATCATTGGACTTCCCGGATTTTTATTTCGCTTAAGTTTAAATGATAGAACTGCACCAATGATGATCTTTGGCCCTCGAAATCTCTTTCTTTATTTATATGTTCACAGAAAAATTCTTGGTTTGAAAACAAAATATCCCCTTAGGATCATTGAAATCGACCATGAAAATCAAGAATTAATAGAATTTGAAGGATTAGAAATTGAAGTGCCAAAAAGAACAATTAAGATGGATGAAAATATTATATATGATTCTAAATATTTTTCAATCAAATATGCGATCGTAGATCATTCTGTTATTACTTTCGCCTATTCTTTCATTGAAAAACCACGGTATGGCAAATTTTTTCCTGAACGTGCCAGAAATCTAGGTATTCCTGAGAGTAATCTTTGGAAAAAATTGCAGGAAGGGCAAATTATTGAATTAAATGGAAAAAGGATTGATCCTGTTAAGGAGGGAATTGTTGGTCCCCAAAGACCTGGAAGAAAAATTACTTACTCCGGCGACTTGAAACCCTGTGAATCAATAATAAATTTAGGAAGAAATTCAGATATTTTAATACATGAGGCTACATTTGCTAAAGCATTAACAGAGATCGCAGAGGAAAAAATGCATTCAACCTCTATAGATGCTGCAAATGATGCTCAAAAAATGAACGCAAAACAACTCATTTTAACTCATATATCAGCTAGATATTCAGAAGATGCCCAAAAACTATTACAAGAAGCGAAGGAAATTTTTCCAAACACTTTACTTGCTGAAGACCTACTCAAAATAGAACTAAAGTGAAACACAATCTACAAATATTTAAGAAGAAAGAAAAAATTTTAAATTGGTATATTCAGTTATGATCCACCAGCTATTTCCTCGTTTTTTCTGAATTAGAAAAATCTATGAGGCAAGATCACAACTTCGCTCTGTGCATTGATAACGGTATCAGGAGTAGCTTTTTTTCCATCGACTAGGATACCAAAATATTTATCTTCCAAATTGAGTTCTCTTAATAAATCTGCAACAGTCATTGTTTTATCTGGAGTGAAAGTCTCATACAATCCAGTATCCAATAATTCTGAAACTTGTTTTATGTCAATCACCATATTTTTTTTATTATTAATAATATACTCGTAATACTATTTAATATTATTTCTTTAGTTATATTCGTTTCAGAAAGCAGTTAATTCTTTTTTTATAGGGCTGTTTTATATTTCTTCTAATTATTCTGTAAATAGTTTCATATCATAGCAGATCAAGTATAAAATTTTTAATGCGAATTAAAACCAATTTTTTTTTATTTTTACATTAATTTCTATATATAGGCTTTAATTTTCTTGAGGAGATTATAAAATTATTGAAGAAGAAGAATTTATCGAATATACTGAGTTTTTAGAAAAATTAAGAAAATTTGAGTCTAAAATAAAAGATATTAAGGATCCAATAGAAAAAAATAAGATAATCAAAGAGATGATTTTACATTCAACTAGTTTTGTTGATGAAATTGCTCAATCTGGGGAATTTTTTGAAGCTGGAGAAATTCTTTTTTCAGTTGCAGAAATTGTAGAAAATCTTGATTTTGCAAAAGCACTTGAGTTATATAAAAAGATCATTGAATTGTATCGAAATCAAATCATTGATTATAAACTTCAAGCAAAATTACATGAAATTGCTGAATTACATTTAAGAATCGCAGATATTTATCGTGAAAAAATTGGAGATTACCAATTAGAGAAAAAGAATATTTTAAATAGTATAAAATTCTTAAAACAAGAAAGTGATCTTTTAAAAGAGTTTAATGAAACTAGAAAATTAGCTCAAAATTTTCAAAATATCGCAGAATTATTCCTAAAATTTTCAGATTTTAAGAATGCAATAAAGTATTATGAAAAAGTAATTGAAATTTCCAAACTCCATAACTATTATGATTTGTTATCTTTCTCCTACCAACAAGTAGGATCTTGCTATGAAGAAATGGATGACTATAACAAGTTTCAAAATGTTATTTTAGATGGACTAGAATATTTCTCTAATATTGTCAGTGAAATTGAAGAAAAGAATGACAATTTGACCCTAGCTCAAATATACCAAATTTTAAAAAATCTTTGTAAAATTTTGGATAAACAAGAACAATATATAAATTTTTCAAAAAAAGAAGCAGGAGCATATATTAATTTGGCAGAAAGATTAGAAAAAAACCAAGATAATTATCAAAAAATTGCGCGATATTATAGGGGGGCTGGATTATGTTATCAAGATGTGAAAAATAATTTAATAGAATGTGCTTCTTGTTTTGTTTTAGCAGGTAATTTTTCAAATAAAATTGAAGATTTCAACCACGCAGCGATGAACTTTTTTGATGGAGCTAATGTTTTTAAGGAATTAGAGAATTATGAAATGGCTTATAAACATTTTATAAAAGCTGGAGATAATTTCTGGAAGATTGGAGGCATTAATGAATCTACTGAGAGTTATTTGAATGCTTACGAGATTGCAGTTGAAGCTGATTTAGAATTTAATAGGTTTGGCATTTTTAATCAAATAATTAGGGGATTAAATAAGATTGCAGAAGAAGGTTTAAAAAATAAACAATTCTATACAGCAGCTACTCTAATTTTAGAGAGTATAAAATTTTATGAGCAACTTGATACAGCTAAAGATTTTCTTCTAAAGGAAATGGTTAATAATTTATATCGTTATTATTATCGTGCAGCAAATATAAAGAAGATTGGGTCTTCCCACATTGTTCTTAGTTATGTATTAGCTTCTATATCATGTATCTTAAATGGTAAATTAGAAAAAGCTTGGAAAGTTATATCTGAAATAGGATCTGAGGGAGATACTGTTAAAAAATATAAAGAAATCATAAAAATTATGATTGAAAGAGTTACAGGTAAAAAAGAAGTTGAATTAAATAATTTTCCATTTGATTTACGAAGAATTATTGAATCTTCTGAAGAAATAATGTTTCTTCTAAAATTATTTAAGGGATTTAAGATAAACTAGTTTTTACTCTTTTGTAAATTATTCTATGCCAATGATAAAAGCTTAAATATATTAATTTTAACCTTTATGTTAATATCAAAAATAGATTTCTCAAATATTTAAAATTACAAATGTCTATTAGAAAATTTGAGAATTTCTTTAACATAATTCGAAAAAAAGATGAAGCATGAAAAAAATAAATAAGTATCTTATTGTAATAGCACTATGTATTATATTTATTGGAGTAACAATCCCCTTTACTTTAATTGATTTTGGAGGAAGACCGCCTACACATTCAAATTATGTACGAATTTATGTTAATTCAACAATATATAGCAGCTTATCTTCGAATATTACACAATACAGACAGGATATTATTACTCAAGGATACACTGTAGATGTGTATAATTGGTCTAGTAATGATGTTACTCAGTTAAAGAATCATATAATAGCAGGGTATTCTAATGGGTTAATTGGGGTTGTACTAATAGGAAAACTTCCTTATGCAAAAGCACAATATTACGACTCTGCATGGAGTATGTATCGACAGTTTTCCTGCGATTATTATCTAATGGATTTAGATGGATATTGGAATGATGTGAATATAAATGGTTATTATGATGTTGGTGCTACAGATAATCATATAGAACATAATAATGGTACTGCAGATGCACTTCCAGAAATATGGGTCGCTCGTATTAGTCCCTATACTATTAATATGGCTGCATTTGATCCAATTAAGGCATTAAACAATTTCTTCAATAGAACTCATAATTTAAGAATTGGTACTACTTATCGACCCAATAAAGCTTTACTTTACATTGATGATGAATGGGCATCTTATAGAGATGAATGGATTAGTAATTTTACTGCTTATACAGGGAGTAATCTTACATGTGAATCAGATTATATTTATAATGCTAATGATTATACAAATGCAGGGAGTTTTCTTTCAAATATTTCAGATATTACACATCCTAATTTTGCTAATTATGAGTTAGTGCACGTAATGGCACATTGTAATGGTACTGAACAACAATTTGGGGTTACTACTACTCCATATTACCCGAATCCTACAGATGGAATTTTAACATACCAGAATATTTTTATGAACGGACCGCAACCATTATTTATTAATTTATACTCTTGTTTTTCAACAAATCTCATGATTAAAAATAATATTGGTACACATTACCTTTTTAGTGGTCAATCGTTAGTTGTAATAGGATGTTCGAGATCTGGAGGAATGAGTCTTTATCAACCTTTCTATGATTCACTAAGAGATGGAAAGATTTTTGGAGAAGCCTTTAAAGATTGGTTTTATGGTCCAGAAATAATTCCATTTCATCATTGGGAAGAAGTATATGGTATGAAATTTTTTGGAGATCCTTTATCAACAATATATATGACTTAGTAAATATAATATAAAGTAAGTTTTAACAAGAAATTTTAACAAACTTTCTTTTCTTTATTTTTTTACATTTTATTAATTATGAAGTTTTCAAAAAAATGAAGGATGAGATGGACAAAAATATAATTTTAAGTTTCGACCTTGATAACACTTTAATTAATAATAAGGAAGGAATTGTAGCTTCATTTAATTACGCGTTAAATAAATTTAACTTACCTATGAAGGAGAACTCAGAAATAGAATCTATGATTGGAACTCCGTTAAATGAGATGTTTGGTTATATCACAAACATTAACCCTTCAAAATTAGTAATGGCTTTTAGAGAATATTATGGGAAAAAAGGAATTTATCAAGCAAGGCTATTACCTGGTATTAAATCTAAATTGAAAGAATTATGTGAATTATCCTACATTTTAGGGGTAATAACATCAAAAAAGCAAGAAATGGCAAAAAAAATCCTTGAAATTTTCAAGATAAATAAATATTTTGATTATGTTATAGGAGAAACAGAAGAAACAAAAGAATTGGGAAAATTAGACCCAAAACTAAAAATAATTTTCGAGAAAAACTACCCCGGTTATTATTTAATAGTCATTGGTGATCATCCTAAAGATGCTATGCTTTCTAATAATTTAAACTGTCCCTTCATTGGAGTCTTAACTGGAAACCATTCATCCCAACAATTAAAAGCTATTAAGAAAGGAAAAGTACTAATTCTAAGATCTGTTAGTGAATTAACAGATGATTTAATATTATCTTTAATTTAAAAATGAAATTCAAATTTTGGATATCACTAAAAAAAGAGAAAAAAATAAAAAATGTTCTATTCTTTTATTCTTTTGACCAAGATGCATATTCTTTCATAAATTCCTCTGGTTTCCACTGAGTATCCATAAACTTAGGGATTCCAGAACTATCTCTAGGTCCTACAACTACAAATGCATCTGCTTCATCCTCTAAAGCTCCGCTTAAACGAGCAGCCATACCTGGAATAACTAGAATCCTATGATTAACCTTATCAAAAGCTCCAAATTCTTTTGTGGCTTCTGCTATTCCTCCAGCATTAAATTGGCCCCCAGCAACAGCACTCTCTATCCCTATACCTTCGGTATCAACGACTAAAAGCCAACAATTCAAATTTGCTCCTTGTAAATCCTGCTCAACAGGGATCTTTGTCATTCTATAATTACTTGTAACGAAGATTGGTGCCATATCATCAGGTTCTCCAACTTTATAAAGACCAGGATCTACAGCAGGGTAAATTCTCGGATCTGAAAATACACTTTGTCTTAAGGTCATCAAAGCTAAAAGCGCCCAGATTTCGTCTTTCTTCTGACCTGTGTGTAAGACAATTAAATTTGTATCAATAGATTCCATTATAGCACCCATAATCACTTCTTGATATTGATGTTCCCAAAGCTTTTTATCATCTCCAATTTTTACTTGACTCCAATAAGCTGCAGGAACTCCCATAACTGGCCAGCCTGCATTCTTATCTTCTTTATTTATTGCTGCTGTTCTTAGTTGCATAATTTTATCATATGTTACAGAAAGATTACCTGGACCAAAATATGTTCCAGAGTCTAAGATAATTTCTTTTACACCAAATTTCTGTATAGTTGCACTTAATGATACCAATTCATCTAAATTATTAGATGCTATAGCAACTGGTAAATTATTTTGAATAGCAAATTTTCCAATCTGTTCCCATGTATCTTTTGTAATAGCATAGAGTAAAGGTTTTTTATCTCTAATCTCTTCTGCTGCTGCTAATAATATATCAGCATTAAAACTACACAACATAATTGGTAAATCTGAAATTCCAGCTATTTTCTTTGCCGCTAGTTTAAACTGGTTAGCATCTCCAGAGACATTTCTTAAAGCAATTCCATCTAGCGTAAGTACATCTCCAATTCTTTCTATTTTAAGATCTGTAAGATATTTCACAATTTCTTCTAAATCTGTATCATCATCCGCGATTTCCATAAAAATCGCTGTTTGATTATAAAATGTGAGTTGATGACGCATTAATATCTCTTCTCCCCCTATTGTTACTCCCCGGTCCCCAACTCCAATTGTAATAGGTTTTTGAGGTGGGGTTATAAGTTGAATAAGTTTTTCTCTATTTTTCACTTGTTTAGGATCTTGCATTAAATGGATACAATCTT
>JBHLNL010000010.1:33856-48635 GCA_048941605.1 Promethearchaeota archaeon
AATCTTGTACTCTCACCTTTCTTTCAAGGATATCGGTTGCAAAAGCCATACATGTGTCATATCCACAGTCCTTACAATTGCTCTTATCCAAAAGTGCATAGACATCTAGTGGACTTGGTCTTACCATCTTATATTCTCCAAATTTAGTAATTTTTTCTGTGTATAAGTATGGTTAGTCTAATTGTAAATTGAATTAAAAATTTAGTTTTTTCAAAATTATTATAATTCTAACCTAAATAATCCAAAATTAGTTTCTAAAGAAGCATTTTAGAAAATTATTAAAAAATATTTATATTTAATTAGTTAATGGTTAAGGATCAAAAAGATATTGAAGAAGAATTCGACTCATTGTTTTATCCTAAACATATTGCATTTATAGGGGCTTCAGAGAGTTCAAGATTAGGTTCGATGATGTATTTACCCGCATTTAAAGATTCTATATGGGCTAATACTTTTTATCCTATAAATCCAAAACACGATAGGATATTGGATTGGAAGTGCTATCCTACTGTTTTAGATGTTCCACACCCTATTGATACAGCATATATTTCATTGAAGACAAAGTATATCCCTGAAGCATTGAAAGATTGTGTACAAAAAGGGATAAAATGGGTGATCGTATTTGCATCTGGATTCTCTGAGATGGGAGATGAAAAAGGAAAAAAAATGGAAAAAGAGCTACTAGCGATTATAAAAGGAACAAATACAAGATTGATTGGCCCTAATTGCTTAGGACCATTAAATGCAGAATTAGGTATGGCTATGATATTTTCTTCTCAAAAAGGGAATCATGGGGGAGTTTCTTTTATGTCGCAATCTGGAGGACATTTAACCCAATTAGTCGATGTGGGTTATAAGCGTGATATCAGATTTCATTACGGTATTAGTTTCGGTAACCAAATTGATATAAATTGTGTGGATTTTATAAAATATTATCGTCAAAACCCAGAGACAACTCTAATTGCCGCATATTTAGAATCATCAGGTTCTGCAAAAAGTTATGATTTATATTTAGAACTTCAGAAAACTACACAAGTTAAACCTGTAATATTATGGAAAGGTGGGTATACTAAAGAAGGCTCACGAGCTGCGTTCTCACATACAGGTGCAATTTCTACAAATAATAAGTTGTGGACATCAATGGCAAGGCAAACTGGAACTGTTCTTGTTAAAGATAATGAAGAATTTTGGAACACAATTAAAACTTTTGAATTATTATATCCTAAATATAAACCAAATGGAAGAAATATAGGCATAATTACTCCGGGAGGAGGTACTTCTGTTAATGTGACAGACTTATTTTCTGATCAAAATCTTCGAGTTCCTGAACTGTCATCTGAATCCCAATTAAAAATTGCTAAGATCTTACCAAATATTAATGTAAGTATTAAAAATCCTATTGATTTGGGAGCTTCTGGATTCATTTTGAATGTTTTCACTAATTGTATAAATATTGTAGCAAACGATCCCCAAATCGATATAATTATTGTTCCACTTTGGCCCGATCATATTTATCGCCATGTATTTAACAGGATGATTGATATTCGAGATACTACTTCTAAACCATTTGCATTTTGTTTACCCAATATTGCTGATGATAAAGATCTTGCTATAAGATTTAATTCTGCTAAAAAACTATTACATAAAAAAAGAGTTTTATATTTCTTATCTTTTAAAGATGCTGCAAAAAGTATCTCGTTATTATGTGATTATGTAGAATTCTTAAAATCTCGAAATATCGTTATTTAGTCCAATAATAAATTTCTCTCTAAGCTTTATGAAAAATTCTTTTTAAATATAATTTCATATAAAATCGTTGGCTAATGCAATATTCCTCCTTCTGTTTTTGAGTTAAATCCTGAGAATTTTTTAAAATAAAGTCGATTTTTTGTATAATACTAAGATGATCATCTGTGACTCCTAGATAATGTTCTTTTAATCCGATATCAAAATCTTTACAAACCTTTTCATTATATGATTTTGATTCAGAGAAATGACTTTTTTGTATGATATTTTCAGAAAAAATAATAGATTCATTGAAAATTAAATCATTTTCAACATTTTTAAAATAATTTTGTTCTACTTTTCCCGAACTCATTCTAATAATGACCTTCTTCCTTGAAATTTACTAATACTATTATTTTACTTATATTAATTTCAGAGCTGAAGATCTATTAACCCATTAATATAAGTCTTTTGAAAGAATTAGCTTTAATTTTTCAACAGAAATTAAGAAGGAAGAGAAGAAGGAATGCAAAATTCTAAATATATTTAAAAAATAGAAAATTAAAGGCGAAATCCAATGTAAGATTGAAAATTTTGTTTCCCTTCCTAATAAATATTTACAATTTAAATATAAAAATAGAACAAATTTTTGAATTGATATATTTGGAATAAGGAAAAAATATAGTCAAAATTTTAAATCTGAATTTTAAATTAGTAATACTCTGTTTTAGATAGAAGTAATGCGAAGAAACCGTAGAAAACAATATTTATAATACAACTTATAATCACATATATTAGTATAGCGTTAAAAGAAGGCCATCCATATATAGTTAATAAAGTAGATTGAAATGTTGGGTCTAGAAAAGCACCTATAATCACTACAGCAGTACTAATAATTACTGTTAAAAACCATCCACCAAAGCATTGTCCTTTATTTCCTCCGAACCTTCCAGCTAGAATTGCTGCTATTATAAGAGTAACTAAATATCCTAATCCCAGTATCAAATTATCAGAAATACCGAATATAAATGGTTGAGCAATAGTCCAATTTAAAATTGCAGATGGTGTTGAAATTATTGATCCAAATAAATAATAAATAATTATTATTGGTGATGTTTGAATTGTTGTGAATAAAGAATCAAAACCCATAGGGATGAGAGCATAATAAATTATTGTAAAAACAAAATTTAAACCAATAAAAGCGAGCATACTAAATAAAAATGCCTTTCCAAATCCCATTTTCTTCAGACCCTTTTTTATTTGTGTATTTTTATATTTTATTATTCTCAAGGAAGGAATAAATTTTAAATTTTAGGGTATTAAATTTGTGTTGTTTAAATCCTTATAAAGAAGTTAATACTCGAATAAATGCTCAAAATTTTAATAAATCATGAAATCCTAAAAAGACTATAACAATGAAAAGGACCAATGAAAAATTTACTTTAGGAAAGCTTAAGCATGCTTATTTAGCTCAGTTACTCTCAGAAATAGAAATTCAAGATAAAAGGGTTGTAATGGGTTCCAAAATTGGCGAAGATGCTGCTGTTATTGATATGCCTGGAATGAATTATTTAGTGGCTAAAACCGACCCAATTACTTTCACAACTGATGAAATTGGTTATTATGCAGTAATTGTGAATGTTAATGATATAGCATGCACAGGAGCTAAACCAAAATGGTTTCAATCTACGATATTATTACCTGATAAGCTCACAACCAGTATTATGATTGAAAAGATTTTTACAAGTATTCATAACACATGTAAATCCCTGGGAATAACAGTAGTTGGAGGTCATACAGAGATAACACCGGGACTTAATAGACCAATCGTAATAGGTTCTTTAATAGGAGAGGTACAAAAAGATAAGCTTATCCTCACCTCAGGAGCAGAACCAGGAGATGCATTAATTTTAACAAAGGGTGTATTCATTGAAGGAACTTCTATAATTGGCCGAGAAAAAGAAAATGAATTAAGAATTAAGGGATTTGACACTGATTTTATAGAAAAATGTAAAAATTACCTTTATAATCCTGGTATAAGTGTTTTAAATGAAGCTTTATTAGTAAACAAGCATTTTCAAATTAAGTCTTGTCATGACCCTACAGAAGGTGGTATTTATACAGGGATAGCTGAAATGGCGATAGCTTCAAATACAGGAGTATTAATTGAAGAAGAGAAAATTATTATTTTACCAGAACCACAGATTTTAAGTAAAATATTTAATTTAAATCCAATGAACACAATTTCATCGGGATCATTATTAATCGCTATAGAGGATGATATTTCTCATAAACTAATTGAATTATTGAAAAGAAATAATATTAGCGCCGAAATAATAGGTAAATTTGTATCTAGAGAGAAGGGTTTGAAGATTAAATTAAAAGATGGAACCGTAAAACCTTTATTGTATTCCGAAACAGATGAAATAACGAAAATTTTATGACTTAAATCTAGAATTTGATAATTTTTCTTTTACTTTTTGACAAGTAAAACAGATTTTACCTTCCTAAACTAAGATTTTTATTTTCAAAATTTTATTTTATAATATAAGTAGTTTCAATTTCTAAGGTTAGCTTAATATAAAAAAAAAAAATTAAAAAGATATTCGATCAAAGTTGGCATATAAAGAATTAAAATATATTGTTAAAAACCTACTAAATAGAGAGAATTTTAGAGACTTTAGCATTAAGACAATTAATAACGCGTTATTTGAAATCTTAGAGAAGAACCATGCTAAATACGAGAATTTTAAAAATAATATTAGATTAAAATGGGAAGCTTTTGAAAAGAAAAATCAAAATCGACTAATAAAAAAAACCTTTACATTATTTTTTTATGAAAATTTTCAAGAATTCTTTAGTTATTTTTTGCATGAGTTCTTTGGTTTTGATGAGAAATACTTAGAACTTAATAGTAAGGAAAAAATATCTGAAAAGATAATCTTTTTCGAATACACTTATCTTTTGAATCCTAATGAGGAAGAGATATTTATCAGTCTTTCTGATAAATTTAAAGTTGAAATATTATATGGATTTTCACTTATTACTGGATACCTTTATTTTATAGTCCGACTTTTAGGTATGATTATAAGAAAAATAATTAACAAAAATATTTTCATTTTACTTGATGCTATTATTATTAAAAATGGTGATGTGAATAAAAACCTAGATTTTTTAATAATTTGTAAGGATAGTAAGGACGAAACCTTTGAATATTATTATAATATGGTTTTGTATTATTTCTTAAGGCAAATTAAAGGTATTCCAGAAGATTATTATGAGAAATTACTCTTAGGAAGAGAAAAATTATATCAAGTTGCAATAAAAGAATATCCTGATTCAAAAGAAAAGTTAGTTGATCTATTATATTATTTTTATAAAAAGTGTAACATTTTACAAAGTTTTTCACCTTTATTAGATTTCTTTAATTTTGTGGGTGCTAGGGTCGAAGATTCTGTTTTCTCTAAAGTTGATATTATTAAAAAAGAGTTTTTGATTAATCTCGATTACACTTCTGAGAAAAAAAATTCTATCATCAAATTTTTTGATTATCTTGATAATAAATCCACCTTATACTCGACTTTCCAAGCAAATAATCTGCCATCTCCAAAATCACAATTGAATCTTTTCTTACTATATATGAAATATTATTTTGGAAGTGGTCTTGAAGCATTAGAAGTAGGGGATTTACTGTTTTTGCCTGAAGTTTTTAAGAATACACTAAATCAATATAATAAAAATGTAGATGATGTAATAGGGGCAAATTCCATTAAAAATATAAAAGAATTTTTGAATTTCTTTTCTGTTTTACCAAATGTTCAACATATCAATTTGTTTTTCAATAAAATTTTTAAGAAGGATGTATCCCAACTAAATTATGGATTCTTTAAAACATTCTTAAGAAGCTTTAATTCAAATTTCTCGCAGAAAATCAATCAAGAAAATGAGAATTTATCTGAAAATCCAAAAAATTCTCCATTTACTTTCAATGTAATCGTAGATCATATTTGTAGAATTCTATATGTGTTAATTGATAGAATATTCATGAGAACTTCTCCTAATGATGCTTCAAAAAATTTTATCGATCCCCGCAGTAGATATATTGGTAAAAACATTGCTTTAAGAGTTTTAGAGCTTTTTGTTTTCCAAGATATAAATTATTCTGATGATGTATGGCCAGATTATATAATTAGTTTGAATAGAGAGCAACTTGAGAAAGAGTTGAAAAAGTTCAATGTAACTATTCCTAAGAAATATTTTTATTCCCTTGAAGAATTAATCCAAATTATGATAACTTATACTATTCAATCTTTTTCTGATCAACCATTTTTCGAAGAGTGGTTAATAAATGAGATTATTATTCCTATAAATCATTTTATTCAAGAAATTAATAACTCTGTTAGAGATCCAAATAATGAGATTGAAATTACTGAAAAATTGAGTGATTTTCTCCTTATCGACATAAAGGATGATAATATCAAAAGAGAATTCAAATTCTTTTGTCAACAATTAGCCCCATTTTGGAAAAATGTAGAATAGGATAAAAAATAATTTTAACCGATATTAAATAGATCTAGAAATATTGAAAATTGACTCTCAATATCAATTATTTGCAAATCTAAAACTCTCGTTTTATTTATAGCTTTTGAACATATGACTCCAGAAATCATTTTAACATTTTCTGTTAATTGTTCTTCAATTTCATCTAAATTTGATATGCATAATACTGTTGGATTTTTCAGATTTCTAAAACCTTCAGTAAACAATATATCTATATTGTAGGGTCCATTTTTCAACCAACTTTGAATTATATCAATATTCTTATCATGTTCTTTTAGAAAAATAGCTGTTTCACTCTTGAAATTTTGAATTACCGAATAGACTGCCCCTACTTTAGTAAATCTATAAGAATCTTTTCCTTTCTCATCAACTGGATGATGTTTTACATTTTTTATTACTGCAATGTTATAATCGAAATTTTTTTTAAGCTGTTTAATAGCATTTGTAATGAAATTTGTCTTACCAGAACCAGAATATCCAATGACATCTATTTTAATCATTCTTATCTATTATAAATATTAATTTATTTTATTTGATTTAATACAATGAAAAAAAAATATATTATTTTACTATTTAATATTTATTTAAATAAGACTTTTCTAAAGATTATAAAATACTTCTAATAATTAATGCCAGATAAAAAAGAAAGGATTGTTTTTGACGCAAATTTCTTTATTTGCATGTTACAAATTAAAGCACGTAATATTTTAGGAAATTTAGAAAAAGTGTCAGAAGATTTAGGATATGAATATTATATCTCTCAAGATGTATTTGATGAAATAAAAGCACCACACACATATAAGGATAAATTAAAAAGTTTTGTTAATGTAGAAAGGGTATATTTATATGAAATTGATGAATTAAAAGATGATCTAAGTCAATTTAATATAAGATTTCCTGCACAAGACCCAGATCTTACACTTGTGTGTATTGGTAAAAGATTGTTAAATAAAAACAAAAATTCGCCTGTACATTTAGTGACTGATGATTTTAAATTAGCTAAGAATACAAATTTGCTTTATAAAAGCAATATCAATATATTATCCCTATCAAGCTTTCTTTTAAAAATACAGAGAACAACAACTAATTCTCAAATGAGAAAATATTTTAAAGAAATTTGGAGGAAAAGCTTAAATTACACATTATCTTACATGATTGAACGGTCTAAGATTTATCCTGCTGAACAAAAAATTACATGGCTGATTGAAAAGGCAATAGCAGTCACCGAAAACTCTATCTTAACTCAAGATGTCGAATTAGAAAATCCAGATGCAGGAGTGAAGTTTGAAATAGGCACTTCTCGATATAGCGATGAAATTAATATTGCTGAAAAATATATTTCAAATCAAGCACTTCCTAAAAGTGAAGAGGAGAAAATATTTGGAATAACTAAATTTCTTGAAAACTTGAAAATTTCAAGAGAGTATGTAAACCGAGCTCGGGAAGCTATCATAAAAAGTGAAAGAAAAGATGCAATAAAATTTTTAAAAACTGGAAATGGTTTTTTAGTATCACTACTGCAAGTCGCTTCAGGGCAGTTAACTAATATAAAAGATTATAATGTTGTAGAGCAACTAATTTGTTCTGAAATTAGCAAGATGGAATTTTTAAGAGCATACTTATTGGTTTCTCTAGGAAGAATTAATACAGCAATAGATTCTCTTGAAAGAGCAGCATTATTTTCAGTTATAATACATAATTATAAGACTTGTTTGACTTTAAATTATGTTAAGGCTCTGATATTCTTATTTCATGGGCTTTATGAAAATGCTATCAAACAGTATAATTTTACTGAAGAATTAGCTGATATTTATGAAGACGATAAACTACGTCTTAAATGTCTAATTGGCAAGGCAATAGCAATTTATATTCAAGGCGAAGATAGGAACACAGCAATGGATATAATGGACGAAATCTCAAAATTTGATTTAGATGAAAATTTTCTTGACGCTATAATAGTATTTAGTGAGCTAGGAGACTATTTTCTAGCTTTAGGACACTCTCAGATTGCAACAAATCTATATAATCAAGCTCTAGAAATTTCAATTGATTATAAATTATCATTTAAAAGTGAAATATTAATAGAAAAGTTAAAGAGATCATATATCGCAACAGTATTAAATGGATATTCAGCAGAAGATATGATTGATAAATTAGATCTACTATTAGACAAAGCATATGAAATTAAAGATGTCGAAAAATACAATGAACAAATTAAAAAGATTTCGAGCTTTAATCTTTTATTTTATACTCCTTTTCCATACATTTCAGGTAAAAAAAAGATTATCCCTTTTTCAAAACTCCCAAAAGAACTTCAAAATGAATATTTAGAAGTTGTTTATTTCGAAAAACTAGACGATTCTTATTTTTTTATTATATCTGTCTATGAATTAGGATTATTAGGAATTAAATTAAAAACTAGTGAAAATATAACCGGAATTGCTGAAAATTATACTTTAAAAATAAAACCTACGGCAAAAATGAAAATATATGAACCTGAAGAAGAACTAAAAAATAATTTTTTAATTCGTGCAATTATAGAGATTCCGATAAAAGATCAAGTCCAAATTAACTATACACTTCCGTCTTTTTTTAAACAGTTGAATTTGTAATGTCAATAGAAGTTTTTATTTAGTAAAAAACTAAAAAATAAAGTTAGAATAATTTATATTTTTCTTAAATTTTTATCGCGCTGACTGATCTGGTGTCCATGAATAGCGCAACTTATGCAATAATATTTAGTCTTACTTGGTGCTTGAATTATCGTTCCAGATTTCTTTAATTCAGTAAACATTCTGCCATCAACTAGAGAAACTCTTTTTGTTACTGCTTTTGCTTTACTCCTTGCAACGAATCTTCCACATTTGCTACATTGGACTCTAGCATAATGTCCTTTACTAGAACCGCTTCTTCCACCACTTTTTCTTTTTTTTGGAATAGAAATCAGCCAAATTTAATTTTTTCTTATTTATCTTTAACGTATATTCTAATTGAATTATATAAAACTTAAAAAATTTACCCTTTAGTCTGAAAAACTACAAAATTCAAATTATATGCTAATAATTCATGACCTAGCAGACTGAACTCTTTATTTGTCGCTAGTTTTTTAAATTTTTAAAAGTATAACCTAGTCTTTGAATGATGGTATAAATTAAGGTAAATGTGTAAATTAGAATACTAATGACAAATACTGGTGTAGTTGGAACTCTAGTGATAAATGGAATAAAAATTGTAAATGGATCCCTAAATAAAAGAAATGTAGAGAAATACACTATTAATTCTACAATAATAACAAAAAGTAAAAAGAGAATTCGTTCAGCACGTTCCATAAATCCGACTCCCTTCATATTAACACCTTCATTTTCGGCTCTTGAACGTATATAAGAAATCATAATAACTAGAAACAATATAATATAACCCAATAAAAAATCTAACATACCACCATAAACTAAACCCAAAACAAAAATTGCATCAGATAGTCTATCTAAATTTGAGTCCAGAAATGCACCAGCTTGAGTTTCTTTATTTGTCCTTCTCGCTACTTCTCCATCAAATAAATCCATCGCACCAGCGATTCCCATGATAAAAGGGATAATCCATGAAAACCATAATGAGAAATATAAACCAAATATTGCTATTATTAGCGATGCACTTAATGACAGTATAAATCCTATATAAGAAATCTTATTAGGAGTAAAATTATGTCTGATTAAAAATTCTACTGGGTAATCTATAAATCTACTTGAAATTTCTTTCTGCCGAACTCTTTTATTTGTGTCTTCTATCTCATTCAATTCCTTTAGATATCTTATAATCCCATAATTTCGATTAATATTTTTTAAACTTCTTTACAATAAAAAATTTATTATAATGCCATTATGTATAATTTCAATAATCGAATAACTGAAGATGCCAAATATGATTGGTTTCCAATACTTATCATCGGAAGTTTTAACGCTAATAATTCCTTTGAGTATATATATTCGTCCTCTTGGCTTCCTATTATAAAAACAATGTTTTCTTTTTCTTGAATACTGTGTAATAACTTAAAAAAATCTTGCCCTTTTTCAAATAAAACATAAAAACCATATTTGAATTTTTGGAAGTATTTAATCGCTTCTACTATATTCATTTTTGAATACTGAATTTGATTCAATGGATTGAGAGATTTATCTTTGCCATTATGATATTTTTGAAGAAATCTAACAAAATAATCCGTAAATTGCAATTCATTTTTTGGAAAACTTTCAAAATTAAACAAATCTGGATTAAAAATAAATGTACCATAACGACCTAAAAATATCCAAATTTGAATATTTTTATCAAAACCATCACTCCCTATTATTGTTGCAAGAACACACCTTGAAATTACATCTAATCTTCCTGAAGATCCTGGAATGTTTTTTATATTATAGTTATCAATGTTTACTGTTTTAGAATTGACAAAAAAGATAATAGTCATAACATTAGCGATCCATTTAATATATATAAGAAACAATTTTTTAATTAAAAGTATTATATTAAGAATTGGTATTAAAATAATCCAAATATTCAAAAGTGAGAAAAACAATATAAAAGAATGGATGAATTAGATATCTCCCTTTCAATGATTTTAATGGCTAATTCAAGGATGCCTTACAAAGAATTAGCTGAAAATTTTGATATGAGTGTGAATTCTATTCATAAAAGAGTAAAATCATTAGTGGATCTCGAAGTAATACAAGGATTTAGAGCAAAATTAGGATTCAGTAATTTTCCAGGAATAACTAATATTGTTATATTTGGTTTTTCAGATCTAAGACAAAAAAAGCAATTGATAAACAAATTAGGAAAAAATGAATATATATATAATGTTACACAAGGGAGTGGAAATGCTTTTTATATACATGCATATCTTAGAACTATTACTGAATTAGACGCCTTAGTTTCATTTATTCGTAAAACAGGAAATCTAACAGATTTAATCATCGGAATTGATAAAGATATGCCGCCCATTGCCTTACAAAAGTTAAATTTTAAACCACCTACTGATTTAGATTATCTTATTATTAATTCATTAAAAGACAATTCTAGAAAGTCGATCTCTGATATTGCCCTTGAAGTTGGAGCTTCAACTAAAACAATAAGAAGAAGATTAGATCGCTTAACTGAAAATTTTCTTGTGCAATTTCAACTAGATTGGTATCCTGATAAAACAGGAATAATACCATTAATGATAAACTTAAAATTAGATTCCGCCAAAATTATCGATGATAAAGAATTTAAAGAAAAATTAATAAAAATATTTGGATCCAAAATTCTAATTACCTGGTCGTTCAGTAACCTCCCTAACTTTAAAATTATTTTTATATGGGCTCAATCCATGAAAGAAATTCAAGAATTACAGAATTCAATCTTATCTGAGAACTTTGAGAAGGTTGATCTCAACATATTAATTCAAGGAAAAATGTTTTCGACTTGGATTGATACTTATTTAGAGGAGAAGGTAAAAGAAATTAAATCTAACTCAAAATAATTAACTATTTCATATATTCCTTTTTCCCATTTACTAATATAAATAATGGGAACTAAAATTGAAGAATTGATTTATAAATAGATTTTTAAAATTCTGAGTATCATCAAGAAAGAACCAAATTTAGAAATTATTTAAAAATCCTTTGATTTTAAAAAGTACAAATTATCACCCATCTGGGTTAAGAATGTCCCAATTTTCTTACACTTTTTTCCTTTTTTAGATAGATCAAGATTGCATTAATATTATATGCGATTTTTCATAATTCAATATCAAATATTGGACTAAGAATGTTTTATAATATTCTAAAAGTTAAAATAAATAATAATAAAATTAAAGTGAAAAAAAATGGAACAAATAAAAACTAGAACAAAACCATATGAAAAACCAGAAAATATACGTTATCCTAATAATGAAATATCCATTGATGTCAGGGATCTTAAGAAATATTTTAGAGGGAGGAAGGGCTACGATGATGTGAAAGCTGTTGATGGAGTTTCATTTCAGGTTAAATCTGGAGAACTTTTTGGTTTTCTAGGACCAAACGGCGCAGGAAAAACTACAACTATTCAAATGTTGATTGGATTACTTAAACCTAGTGATGGAACCGCATTAATAAATGGTTATGATATTCATGAAGATCTACCGAATATTAAGGAATTAATTGGAGTATGTCCTCAAGAACCCGCATTTTTTAAGCATCTTTCTGGTAAAGAAAATATTAGTCTTTTCGGGAATCTTCACTTAATGTCTAAAGTTGAAATAAAAAGTAGAACAGACACACTAATAAATACTTTAGATCTCGCAAGAGCTATTAAAAGAAAGGCTAAAGGTTATAGCGGTGGTATGCTTCGTCAATTAAATTTGATTATTGCATTAATTCATGATCCAATGATATTATTTTTAGATGAACCCACAGTTGGAATGGATCCACGAGTTCGAAGAAAGACATGGGAATTTATAGGAAGTCTAAAGCAAGTAAACAAAACAATATTTTTAACTACTCATTATATTGAGGAAGCAGAAGCATTGTGTGACAGAGTTGCTATTATAGATTATGGGGAATTACTGGATATTGGTTCACCTAAAGAATTAATGGAAAAATATCAATCAGATGACCTAGAAGGTGTTTTTATGAAAATTACAGGTAGAAGAATTCTGGAGGGGGCCTAAATGAAAATTCAACGAATTGTAGCATTATTAAAAATGGAATTAAAAAAAGTTTTTCTAGAACCAGCGTATTTATTTCTAATGCTTTTATTTCCAGCGGTGCTTACAGTAATATTTGGGTTCGCTTTTAGTGATCCTGAGCTAGGAATGAGTTTTAATGCAATGGCACCAGGATTATTTGCTTATGCTTGTATATTCATAATCATGATAGTTGCTCAATCTTTTAGTGATATAAGAGAACAAGGCTTATTAAGAAGATTAAATGCAACTCCTATGACTTCTGGAGATTTCATGGGAAGTCAAATCATTTCAAATATGATTATAGCAATGTTACAAGTACTTATAGTGTTTCTTCTTGCATTACCTTTTGGATTTAGTCCTAACACTAATATAGGGGGAATTTTGTTTGCATTTCTATTAATGGCTATTTTCTCTCTTAGCTCTGTAGGATTAGGCCTAATAACAGCAACAATATCGAAAAGTTCTGGAGTTGCAACTGGATTATCTTTTATATTCATTTTGCCTCAAATGTTTTTTGGTACATTTATCCCAATTACTAATACAACAAGACTTATTGCAATGGTTCTTCCAAGTTATCATGCAACAACAGCAATGTCTTTAATCTACAATGGAGCTTTAGTATTAAGTAGTGAAGTGTTATTCCATTTTGCTTTTGTTTTGATAGTAAGCATTATAATTGTAATACTCGGTATACAATTATTCAAAAAATTTGGTAATAAATAGAAAACTAATTTTTTTTTTTTTAACTTTTAAAAATACTTATGCGTTCTTCACTGATTTATAAGAATCTGCTGGAGATATCAAGTTCTTTTTTTTATATTTAATAATCAAGTAGAAAACAGAAGCCATTACGACAACAGACAAAGTAATGCCTATAATTGCAGCTCCATAATCATTTGTAATCCAGTTAAATAGAGGCACAAATGGGGATACTAAACTTTCAAGCCATGACTCGCCATTTTGGTCAATTAATACCCGTTCTAATCCATCTGGAGCATTCGATAGTATTCCTATTGTAAATCCTACTGCTATCATCAACATTAATGTTCCAATTACCATTAATACCGAAATTATTGGCTTTTTATACTTAGAAATATTAAGAGATATTACTTTATTTATCATTATTGTTTCTGTTGTGATTAAATCTGGTTTTACTTTGTATATATAGAACACAATTAAAGCAGAAATAATGGCTTCACCAATACCAATTAAAAGGTGCCAGTAGACCATCGCAGGAATTGAAATTTCAAAAGGAACAGCACCGGCAAGGCTAATTTCAATACCGCAAATAAATGAAGCTAAAATGATAGCAATATAGGAACCAATGGCAGTAGCGATAGTAACTTTCATTTCCTTTTTAATGGATGTTTTATTTAAAATTTTTACTACAAATAAAACAATATAAAATCCAAATATTCCACCAATTATTCCCATATTAAAAGTATTTGCTCCTAAAGCTAAAATTCCTCCATCTCCAAATAAACTTTGTACTACTAAAACTAAAAAAAGAATGATTACAGATGCCCAAGGACCTAAAATTACTGCAATAAGCGTCCCTCCAACTAAATGCCCGGAAGTTCCTCCTGGAACAGGATAGTTTACAAATTGAAAGGCAAAAATTACGGCTGCCAGAACTCCAATATATGGAATTAATTTATCGGAATCCTCTTTTTCAAAAATCTTCCCCATCCTAAAATATCCAAGAATCATAATCGTTATAACTATTATCCAAAGGCTAATAATAGTAATTGGATCCAATAATCCATCTGGAATATGCATTTTAAAACCCAA
>JBHLNL010000113.1:0-11897 GCA_048941605.1 Promethearchaeota archaeon
AATAATATTATATTATATTCAATAAATAAAAATAATCGTTAATAATTTTTTTTTTTATTCAGTTTTTTTGAATACCATATTTAAGATCAAAAAAAGTTTAACAAAATTAATTCTAATTGAAGAATTCACCTATTCTTGATTTTTTTCAGCAAGATGAATTTACTTTCCTATGAAATGTGAATCCCTCTTTTCTTTTAAAGCATTTAAGGATTCTCCGAAATCTTTACTTTGAATTGTTTTAGTCCACATTTTATTTTCCAAATCTAATTGTGTTTCTATAATATCCTTAAAATATGTATGCATAGCTTTTTTCATCAATTTAATTGAAAGAGATGGACCCTTAGGAGGAATAAGTCTCAAAGCTTGCTTTCTCGCAAAAGGCATTAATTCTTCTTTTGGTAATACTTTATTAATAAGACCTAATCTTTCTGCGTCTTTTGCAGTCATCCGATGGCCAAAGTAAAAAAGTTCCTTGGCTTTATGAAAACCTATCATTAATGGTAAAAGAACTGTAGTAGCAAAATCAGGTATTACTGCTCTTTTCACAAAAAATAATGCCCACCATGCGTCCTCAGACATATACACCAAATCTGAACAAATAATAGGAAGTGTAAATCCACCCCCTACAGCAAAGCCATTAATCACTGATATTACAGGCTTTGAAAAATCCCAAAACTTTAAACACAACTTTTTTGATGCCATGTCCCTCAAATTAATCTCTGCTCTATACCTTTCAGGTATATCTTTCAACATTTCTTCTGAAAAATACCCTCCTGAAGAAAAAGCTCCTGCCTCTTCACATCCAGTTAGTATCAAGACTTTGATTTCTTTATCTTTTTCAGCATGATCAATTGCATAATACAGCTCAAGAAGACCTAATGGGGAAAGAGCATTCTTTTTTGCTGGCCAGTTAAGTGTAACAGTTAAAATACCATTCTCTTCTTTTTCATATTTAATTTGCTTAAATTCTTCGATAAGCATAATACAATAAAATCATAAGGGAATAAAATATTTTATAGAATAATCTAAACATTATGTTTTTTTATATTAGAGAATCAGAATTATTTAAAGATGATATCATTAGAAGAGAAGATCCAAAAGTTAGCAGAATTAATACTTGAATCAAATAATATAGTAGCCTTAACGGGAGCGGGGATGTCCACTGAAAGTGGAATTGCAGATTTTCGAAGTCCGGAGATCGGGTTGTGGGAGAAAGTAGACCCGTACGAATTCGCTTCGATTCATTCTTATGTAGCTAATACAAGTAAGAATTTAAAATTTATGCTAGAAACTGGTAAAGCAATATTTAGAGCCAGGCCAAACAAAGGACATAAAATATTAACAAAGCTTCAAAAACTTGGAAAATTAAAAGGAGTCCTTACACAGAATATTGATAGATTACATCATAAAGCAAGGACTAAAAATATAGTAGAATTTCATGGCAATGCTTATGAAGCAAAATGCATGACATGTGGTCAAGTTTACGAAATAACAGTTATGGTTAATCAAGTATTAAAGGGTAATTACTCACCTTCTTGTGAAAAATGTAGAGGAATGTTAAAACCAAATGCAATTTTTTTCGGAGAACCGCTTGAATCAAAAACACTTGAAGCTGCAGATGTTATGATTGCTGAATGTGATTTATTATTAGTGCTTGGGTCTTCCCTTATAGTTTATCCCGTCGCATTTTATCCCCCGAAAGCTCTATCATTTGGAGCAAAATTAGCTATTATAAATATCCAAGAAACCGATATGGATTCATTAGCAGAAGTCGTACTTCACGAAAAAATAGGGGAGATACTCCCAGAAGTTGTTTCTATTGTTGAAAATAAGATGACTAAAAATTAGATAAGTTTGATTAAAAAAATAATTAATAAAATTATTAATCAGATCTTGATATGCAAGTGCCATTTTATCAGGAAATTTTTCAAATATTCTTCTTATCATTTCTGGATAAGTGTTCTCAAATTCTTTAGGGTAAATGTCTTCCAAACCAGAATCCCAGTTTACCTTCCAAAAACGTTAAAAGAATAGGAAACCCCCTAAATCTGTGAAATTTAATTTTTTAATTTTACTTCCAATAACCCCCCTCCGTCTTCATGAAATAATTTTACATTTAAAAGGAAGTATCTTCTTTTAAAAAGAGATAATCTTATTTTCCTATGGAGGAATTGCATATATTTCAGAAAATTGTCGGTGTATCTTTGTTTTATTTTGAAGAATCGTTATTTCTCATGATGACTCTGAATCAGACGGGATTCACATTATATAAAAGGAATAATAGTATTTCTCTTATTTCAAGTGGAGATAGCACGTTAGATGAGCTGCTTTCTGGGGGCTTTCATCGAGATTTGGTGTATTTGCTCTATGGAGATAAGATGCTAACTACCAATATTTTATTAACAACGGCCGTTATTGCCCAAAAAGCTTCTTGCAACGGAGGGCTTGGGGATGGTATTAAAGTCGCATTTATTGATGGAAATAATCGTTTTAATCCATACAATGTAAGTAAGTTTGCGATTTCACAGAACCTCTCCCCTAAGAAAGTTTTGGAAAGTATCCTCATTTCGAGAGCTTTCACCTTCGACCAAATGGTGGAAATTCTAGAGAACAAGCTTTCTTTACTTGAAGATATCAAGGTTGTGTTGATCTCTGGGATTACAACAATGTTCGAGAGTTATGAAAAACCGACTTTTGAAGATCTGCTAAGAATGATCGATGGAATTAAGACAATCCTCTGGAAAACAAATCCTCTCATTATTATAACGGCACCCTTACACGAACATTCCCTTTTCAGGCCAAAGGGGGGTAAAATCCTTTCTCATTTTGGAAATGTATTGGTGATGATAAATGATGATGATAGGGGTGTAGAATATGTTCTAGTCCAACACCCATATCTTCCAGAGAATAGGTTGTTAAAGTGGAAACCTCGCAAGCCAAAGAAAAAAGTACCTTTAAAAAATACGACATTAGATTATTGGGTTTAAATACATCACCAAAAGGCTTTTTCAAATTTATCTATAGTATCTTGCAAACTATCTTTAATATGATTTTCGAAATCAGCAAAAATACTCACATCATTATCCCAATTAACAAAAAATTCTTTTGGGTATAAATTGGTGAATTTATTTACAATTTTTGTTAATTCTTCTTTAACTTTCTTTTCTTTAACTTTTTTCGGAGAATTTACAATAAATGATATTCCATGTTTTTTCATAATGATATATTTTTTATCTTTGATCTCAAAGCTAGATAAACCACCACTTTCTAATTCTTCTGCTATTAAATTTAATGCAGAGAGCAATGCCCCAATTAATTGTTCGTCAAATTTTTTGTCAAAAACGCGATGATATAAGACAGCACCAGCATTATTTAATATCCAAATATCTTGTATTATTTTTTCCACAGAAATCACAGTTTATGATATTCCAATTAACTTTAAAGTTAATTATATAAAAATAAATATAAAAAAATTAATATTTACTTCTTAAAAAATTAAGATTATTATTCCCTAGATTTTGGTCTAATATATCCATAATAAGCTCCAAAAATCCCTATTATAGCAAAACTCCATGCTAGAAAATAAAATACTGTAAAGCCAAGGCTACCTAAAAAGATATATACTCTATCGATTGAAAAATTGAGAAATATCAGCATAAAACTAATTGACATGATGGCTAAAGATAAAAATGCTTGTCTATAAGTTTTTTCTTCTACACCTCGATAAGATTCTATAGATCTTCGCAAGAAAGGAGCATACACCATTACCATATATATGAAAACAATTAAGAACGCTATTATATCTAATAATGTATTACCGTATTCATATATGATTAAAACATATATACATGAGATGATTCCATAAATTATTATGATATATTTTTGTATTGTATTATATCCTTTTTCGAAAACATTTACTTTTAAAATATATGATAAGAATATAGCAATAGTGACGAAAAATTCGCTTAATCTAAAGTCCGCGATTATATTATATAAATAAGCAACTATAGAACCGTCTTGTACCACAAGATTTGGTAGGTCTAAAACGAAAAAAACCTTTGATATCCAGGAAAATAGAATTGCAATAAAATAATTTATAAAGATAATTAAAAGCAACCGAGTAAGTTTATGACGTTTAATTAAATACTTTTCTAGAATAAGAGAGAGAATCGTGGCCGCAAATATGAGTATAATAATTTCAAAGATCATTCCAATAAAATTTAGAACTATAATTTGTTCAACCATAATATATACTATGAAATTCTGGTAATATAAAATTTTATTATAAGAAAAGTCAATAAAATGTTTTTAATTTAAATCCCTAATTATATCTTCTTAATTAAATTTCTCCAAATTCTAAATATTAAATATATTTAGGATATTCTTCTATATTTCGAAAAGTATAAAAACATTTAAATAGGTAAAATAATAATATATTTATGGTGTTTCACAAGATTTGAAACTTAAGAATATATAACAAAACATTTAGTTGAACATTTCGAGAGGTGAAATGAATATTGAGTTATTTTATATATCCAAAGGGAGATGTAAAGATATGTAAATTATGTGAAGGAAATGGTATACTATATGTTTGGAGAAGTGATTTAGAAGATTATGATATAATCTTGTGTCCAGAATGTAGAGAAAAAGAAGAATAAAACGAAATCCACAAATTATTTCTATAAAGTAATATCCAACAATTAATCTTTACTTATTAAAAAAATCAGAAAACTGGTATTGTATTTTTTTTTTAATTGACTGAAAAACTTTCTTTTTTGGAATTTACTTAAACCTAAATGTGTATGATATGGGAAGAACTGTACCCTCTTTCAGACCTGCGCTAGAACATGAAATAGAAAGCTGGAAAGACTTCAAAAGAGCCTTACGTCCTGAAGAGCAGAAGATATTTGACAAATTGATGAATTTTGCGCGAATACATGCAGATGCTGGCAGCATGAGTGCACGTCCAATGTTATCAGAAGTACTGTTTATTTCCGTTGCAATTGAACAAGAAAAAAAAATCGAGAAGCTTGAAGATAAAGTAAAAGAATTAGAAGAAATGAAAAAGGAATAGATTAGAAATTGGACTTTCAAGAACAATTTGATGGTTGGCTTTTGGATGTCTCCACTTATAACAACGGAGTCATTCTCTGGGTTAAAACAGTAAAAGAGCAAAAAGTTGTAAAGATTTTTCATAATTTCTGCCCTGAATTTTTCGCTGTGCCTAAAAAGCATGCTGGTAAGGACTTTAAAAGATTAAAACAAATTCTGCAATCCCACCACAATATAAAGGGCGTAAGAATATGTGAAAAATATGTGAAGCTGGAAGATCATGAAAAAAAAAAAATCTTCGGAGCTTCAGTAGTGAAACCATCGGTTTTTAAGAAGACAATAAAGGAAATCGATGAAATTGGCCTTTTTACATTGTATAATACTGATCTTCCAATCTCTCAGATGTATTTCTATGTTAATGACTTGTTTCCCATGTCTCTTTGCAGTTTCAAGATCAAAATTGAAAATAAGAAAGGATTTGGAACACCTGTAATGCGTTTGATATCATTAGAATTAAATGATGACAACGAAAAACTATTTTACGATTTACCTCCTCTAAAAGCTGTATGGTTAGATATTAAAATACAGCAACGTGGAATTAGATCATATTACAATGACCCTCTACTATATGCTGAAGTTAGTATCGTTGAAAAAGATGAGAAAGCCAACATTCCAAGGGCAGATGGACAAAGGAAAAGAAAGATTCTGATCGATAAAGCAGATGAAGCTGAAACTATTAAAACAATTAGTAAGGTGATTGAGCGATTGGATCCTGATATTATATTAACCCATGGAGGAGATGAATTTGTGTTTCCTTACTTGGTTGCGCGAGCATCGGTAAATCGAGTATCAAAGGACCTATATTTTTCTCGCACAAAAACACCACTTGAAAATTGCATTTTTAATCTTTCAGGAAACTCTGATCATTATATGTCTTATGGAATAATAATGCGACGTTCGAAAACACAAGTTTATTTTACAGGGCGATTTCATTTAGATACTACAACATATGGGAGCTTACATTTTAGTGAGGGAAATATACCGGGTGTTATTGAAGTTGCTAGAGTATCTCGAGTTCCTATGCAGAGATTATGCCGAGTAACAATTGGTGGCGCTCTGCAATCAATACAATACTATAATGCATACAAACTTGATCATCTTATACCCCCTTTTAAGAAAAGCCCAGAAGGCTTTCGAAACGGTATGGATTTAATCATCAATGATCGGGGAGGTCATATATTCGAACCCTTGATTGGTGTTTTTGAACAAGTTGTAGAGTTGGATTTTTCTTCAATGTATCCATCTTTAATGGCTAATTTTAACATTTCTTCAGAAACTATTAACTGTAAATGCTGCAAAGATGATGGTACTGGAATTAAAGTGCCAGGTACAAATTTTCATATATGTACCAAAAGACAAGGGATTATTTCAAAGTCAATTAGTCTACCACTAAGAAAACGCTTAGAATGCAAAGAATATAACAAGACACATGATGATCTTCGGTTTAAATTCACAGATATTGCTTTAAAATGGGTTCTTGTTGTAAGCTTTGGATATTTAGGATTCAAAAATGCTCGTTTTGGTAAAATTGAAGCTCACCAAACGGTTTGTGCTTTTGCTCGAGAATTCCTAATGCGTGCTGCTGAGATTGCCGAGCAAAATGGCTGTCGAATCATTCATGGAATTGTAGACTCAATGTGGCTTCAAGATACAAAAAAACGAACTCCTGAAGAATTTGAAAGAGTAACAAAAGAAATTGCGAATTCAATCTCTGAACAAACTCGAATTCCAATGAATTGGGAGGGTAGATTTAATGTTATCGCATTTTTGCCTTCTCGAGCAGAACCTGATGTACCAGCGCTTAGTCACTATTGGGGAATAAAGAATAATGGTGAGATAAAAGTGAGAGGTATTGAAGTAAGACGAAGAGACATGCCCAAAATTGTAAAAGATGCTCAATATGCCTTTATAGAGATATTTCAGGGAGCAAAAACCGTTGAAGAGTTCATGGAAAGAATTCCAAAAGTAAAGAAAAAACTCTATGAATATGTTGAAAGAACATACTCGGGAATATTATCAAGAGACGAGCTTACAATTCGTCAGAAAATCTCCCGTAATCCTTCTCAATATAAGGTGAATTCCTATCAAGCGGTTGCTGCTAGACAATTAGAACGATCTGGTGTTGTAACATCCGCAGGAATGAATGTGAGATATATTATCCTTAATGCTGAAGCAGATCCAGACTTTCCTGAAAAGAAAGTTATCCTTTCAGATTTATATGATGAGAAAAAACACGAATATGATAGAAAAAAATATGTTGAGCTATTGAAGAGAGCTTTTGAAAATATTTTCCCTTTCGAATTTGAGCTTGATGATTTGCTGAAGCAAGATTATGACAAGAAATCTCTTCAAAAAGATCTATCATGCTTCTTTTAAATTTATAAAAAAAAGTTTAGGGAATTGTAAGTATCCCAAAAAAATCAAAAATAATCATTATTAGACAGAATAATTCTAATATTATCCATAGATTACGTTTTAAATTTCTGATTGCTCCTAGTGGTTTCCCAGCATAGTTTATTATATTATATATGAAGATAATTGCCCAAGTAACGACTAAAAACGTAATTGGGAGTATTAATGCGACTAACTCACGACCAATATAAGTTAAAAAGTACTCATAGCCCAGAATTGTAAATCCTGTTATTACTAAAGTAAATCCTAGTCCAAATGAGTATTCTGCGAAAGTAACAAATCGATTAATACGGTCTTCACGTATACTTCCTAGATTAGCTTCGAATTGAGCTTTAGAATTGGTTGATACAGAATTAACAAAAAAGATAAATGATACCATTAATAGGAAAGTACTTGTAATTATTCCGTTGTCGGGTGGAACTTGCCAAATTAATGCTAATATCGTCAGAACTGCACCAATCATTACTGTGCTAAGTACAATCCAATCCCTTACGTTTATTTGTTGTTTTTTTACTTCATTACTCATTTTTATACTCTCAAAATTTTTAGTTAATTAAAATTACTTGAGACTTATAATTTAAAGATTATGAAGAAAAATGTAAAAAAAATAAGGATTAATGAATAAAAAGATTATTTAAAGGGCTGCCTTATAACAGTTTTCATATTTTCTGGTTTTGCTTTCCTTGGATCACTAAGATATATTTCATGGTGCTTTAAATTATGTCCATCAAAACTTCCACCATTTTCTTCTATAAAGTCATGAATCATTTTGATATTTGGACCTTCTTCCGAATATGGGCCAATATGCATGATCTGTGCTGCTTTTCCTTCTTTATATTTTTCAAGACGAATTTTTGAAACTTTTTTCTTAAGCTCGGGTTTTTTTTCTAGTGTACTTTCAATTGCTTCATTAACCATTTCTAGAGTTATCCAACTGGGCTGCATTATCATCATCGTCCATTTCCATTTATCTCTATTTCCTTCCGTAAAATCTGCCATGTTATCCGCCCACCAAAGACCTTCCAAGGGGGGAACAACATAATCTTTCCCTTTTGCTTTGCTCAAGAATTTTATTCTAAAAGCCACAGGATATAAACCGGCAAGAGCGTCTAAATACTCCTGTGAATCTCCAGGAGATCCCATTCCATCTATCATTAAGAATTGCATTTCAGGTACTTCAATTATTACTACTTCTTTGGGACTTGGTAAATAAAACTCTTTCATTGATCGTTTAAAATCTACTTTAGTAGGCATCTATATCACCTTTAGAATTTTGGTTGAAATTAATCCCTAGGTTGAAAAGAATTAGCAGGGCAGTTAGCAGTATCAAGAGTAGCTGGAACTTCATGACCAAAACAATCACCTTTGCTATCATCAATTGGTTTATAAAATTTACAATCTTTACATTGAGCCATTCTTTAAATCACATCAAAATTATTTTTTTAGTTATTAAGGTTAATTATGATTTGTGACAATAAATAAATTATTATCTTACAAAAAGATTTTAAACTATGTCACAAATTATTTTAATAATAAAAAAATATTCATAATTTTTTTGTAAAATGAATTCAAATATTCTTTCTTTTCTTAAGGATATAGGATTTTCTGATATACAAATAGATATTTACAATTATTTTTTAAAAAATAAATTCGGCACTATTAATGATATTAAAACAGAACTCAATTATTCTTACACTCAAGTATATCATAATCTCCTTTTTATAGAAAAAAAAAATCTTATAGAATCTTCAATTGAAACTAAACCGAAAAGATACATCAGAGTAAATCCAAAAATAGCTTTAACTAAATTAATAAATAAAAAATTCAATAATTTTCAGCAAAATATAGAGAAAATTGATGAAGAACTCAAAGCACAAGAGAGTAAATTTGGACGATGTCTTAAAGATATTAGTTTTTATCATTATTCTGATCTTAATCTAGCTTATGAAAATTTTTACAATTTATTTGAAACAACCCAAAAGGAAATTATACTAACATCATTACCTCCCTTATTGTTGAAAAGATTAGAACCTAGCCTTTATGAGGCATATCGGAGGGGAATTAAAATTACTCTCTATTTTTCATTAGGAGATTTTGAAATAATCACTAATTACTTTGAAATAATCACAGATATCATGAAAAAGATAAAAGTTGAAATAATCCAAACTGAAGAGAAAACATGTCAAGTCATTAAATATAATGATGAAATTGTAAATATGGGAAATATTCTTTTAGATGAGAATTACTTGAACTCTATTATCTTCAAAGAGGATGTAACTTTTCATATTGATGGTTTTCGCAGTCCTTTCGCAAAACAAGCAAAAAACTACTTAGAAGTGCTAACAATTATAAAAAGAATTGAAATTGAATACCCTGAACCAATTAAAAAAATTTTAGAAACGATAAAAAAAGTAAAATTTATTAAAACTAGAGATCTTAGTAGTAAATCGAAAATGGGTGGTGATAGATTAAAAGAAATTCTAGAATTTTTAATTGATGAAGGCTTGATTGAAGAGTCTGTGATAAAAGGAGAAAAAGCTGGACGACCTAAACGTGTTTATTCTGTAATAAAACAATAAAAATTTCTTTAAAAACCAAAAATAATACAATTTTGTCGGACACATCCCTTCTAAATAACACATGAAAGTTCAAACTTAAATATCTTTGCTAAATTAATTTTCTTGTACTTTTGGTACGAATTATAGAATATAAAGCATAAATCTAAATAGACAAATTTGTATCATTTTTTTAGCTATTAGAAAACTAATACTCTGTATTGGTTTATTTACCTAAAAATTGAAATTAAAATTATGTCTAAAGCAATATCTTATTATGATTGGGAATTGTCATTTAAAACCAAATCTGAATCTGATAAAGATTTAAAAAAAGAAAAATTCAATTCCCTAGGAATTTCTGATTACAATTTTAAAGATTTTATAAAAAAATGGAAAGAAAGTAATTTAACTTAAAAAAAGTTTGAAATTATTATTGAAATTTATTCTATACTTCTTCTCCTCGTTTTCTAGCTTCGATATCTTTTAAGTCCTTGCGAACAACCTTTCCTACTAAAGTTTCAGGTAATTCTTTACGAAATTCTATCAATTTTGGAATTTTATAGGGCGCTACATTTTGTCTAAGGAATTCTTTTATTTCATTTTTCGTTTCATCAGTTTCACGATAACCATCTTTTAATACAATATATGCCTTTACTTTTTCATTACCTGCGACTTCTGGATCAGGAATACCTATAACTGCAGCGTTTTCAACCGCTTCATGTTCAAACAAAACATCTTCAATTTCTCTAGGATAAACTTTAAAGCCACTAATATTTATCATATCTTTCTTTCTATCAACTATGAATAAATAACCCTCCTCATCCATTCTTCCTATATCACCAGTCAATAGCCATTCACCTTTCAACTGATTCGCTGTTTCCTCTGGCTTATTCCAATAACCTTTCATAACCTGTGGTCCTTTAATCATAATCTCCCCTGCTTCACCCTGCGGTAAAATTTTTGTATAATCATCAAGATCAACGATTCTGTGTTCTGTGTTTGGTAATGCTAACCCTACAGAACCAATTTTTCGCGTTCCTTTTAAGGGGTTCACATGAGTTGCCGGAGAAGTTTCAGTCATTCCATATCCTTCCACTACTGTTGCTCCAGTTCTTTTCTCAAATTCCTTTAAAACTTCAGGAGGCATAGGAGCAGCACCAGTATTACAAATTTTAATTGATCTAAGATCTTTGGCATAATCTTCGAGATCATCTCGTTCTAATAAGCGCATATACATTGTCGGTACACCAGGAAACATAGCAGGTTGAGTAGCTTTAATTACTTCAAATAATCCTTTTTGATCTCGAGGATCAGGATGTAAAGCAATAGTTAGACCATTATATATGAAACTGTTCATACAAATGGTCATTCCATAAATATGAAATAATGGCAGAGTTGTAAGTGCAGTATATTTTCCACGTTCCACAGCACTTTCTACCCATGTAACCACCTGAACGCAATTCGCTACAATATTATAGTGAGTTAACATAGCTCCTTTTGGTAAACCAGTTGTCCCTCCTGTATATTGAAGGATAGCAACATCTTCTTTTGCATTAGTTTCAAATTTTGGAGGATTTGGCTTTGCTTTTTTAATTAAGTTTAAAAATTGCATAGTTCCTGTTATTTCAGGTGGACTGGTTGAACCCATTGCTGTATAATCAAAAACATTAGTTATAATTATATGCCTAAGCCGTGTTCTATCTTTGATATTCATAATTTTTTCAAGTTGACTATCCCACGCAATAATTATTTCAGCACCTGAATCATTTAGTTGATAAGCTAATTCATGTTCTGTATGGAGTACGCTACAAGCTGTAA